>NZ_RYYK01000003.1:0-221533 GCF_004379055.1 Campylobacter sp. US42a | reverse complement strand
TTTATAATAAAACAGGGAATTTTTATGTTAAGCTTGATTTAGCTAGAGCTTTAAAGAAATATAAACTAGATGATGATTATAGTTCTAAAGCTTATGTAAGCTTTGGGAAGTATTTTTGAGTTTTAGCAAGAAGTTTTTCTTGCTAAGGGTGAATTTATAGAATTTAAAATAAATTCCATAAATTCATCACTATCATTAGGGCAACTTATCAAATCATAATCACATTTTGCTAAATGTTTATACTCCATACCTAGTTCAAAAATCGTTTCAGAACAATCAATGCAAAAAGAAATAGGATAAATCAAAGCTTTATCGTTTAAATTTGCCAAAACATCGCTTGTATTTGGTTCAAGCCATTTTACAGGGCCTAGTTTAGACTGATAAGCTAAAATAAATTCATCAAAATGATCTTTTAGTTTTTCTTTTAAAATTTCTACATGATCATTTACATGTTTTTCGTATAAATCACCTTTGTCAATAATGCTTTGTGGTAAAGAATGTGCTGAAAAAATCAAAATTTTGGCATCAAATTTACTTTTTTTAGCCAAAATGTGCGAAACTATCATCTCATTATAAAGCTCATTTTTGTAAAAAATATCTATAGTTTTTACTTTTGCTTGAATTTTTTGCTTTGAAATTTCATTTTGCAGAACTTCTAAAGATGAAGTTACTGTGGTGCAAGAATGGTGCGGATAAAGTGGAAAAAGAATGATTTCATCACTTTCATTTAAAGTGTATTTTTGCAAAATTTCTGTGGCAAAAGGAGGCACATAAAGATTTACAAAATCAAATTTAAATTCATCTTGTTTTAAATTAAGCTTGTTACACAGGCTTTGAGTAAGTTCATTTAAAGGGGATTTTCCACCCATTTTTCTATAGTTTTCTTGCATGGCTTTAACGCGAGCCTTTGTTATGATCCATGCTACAAATTTTCTTAAAAATCGATTTTTGATTCCTAAAATATAAGGATCATTAAACATATTTTTTAAAAAAACTTCACAATCTTGTAAATTCGTAGCTCCGCCCATATTTAAAAATAAAACTAATTTCACGCAAACCTTTCTAAAATTTCTTGAACTTTGTAAGCATCGCTTGTGCTGGCTAGATGATTGGGTTGATTATCGATAAGTTTTAACAAAGCTTCGTGTTCTGAAAAAAGTGGACTTTGTTGAGTAAGTTCTATAAAATTTCCATCTTTTAATAAAGAAAAGTCATTTAAATTGGCTTCATAAAAATGATTTTTAGTAATAAGATGAATTTTTCTTAGTTTTTGTGTGCTATTCCAACTTTGATGTATGCTAGCAATACATTTTTCAAGCTCACATAGAATAATGCTTTCACTTTCTCTTGTTTGATCTTGGGTGTATTTTTTAAGCAAATTGGTTTTTGTTATTTCTTGTTTGCTTAAAAAACAAAGCAAATCAAGATCATGCACAGCCAAATCTTGCAAAATCCCTACATCGCTGATTCTTTGCGGGTAGAGTGAAAATCTTTGTATGTTAATGCTGATAATTTCTTCATTTTCAAGCTCTTTTTTTAGGGCTAAAACCGCAGGATTAAATCTTTCACAAAAACCTACGCCTACTTTTACGCTGTATTCTTTAGCTAAATTTGAAATTTCGTCTATTTCTTTTAAATTTAGAGCTAAAGGCTTTTCGATTAAAACGCATTTGCATTGTTTAAAAACTTTTTTTGCTATTGCTAAATGTGAATTTGTAGGTGTTGCTATGATGATAATATCATTATTTTGATTTAAAAATTTATCCAAATCATCATAAAAAATATCATCAAAAATATTTAGATTTGGATTTTTGCAAAGATCAAAAAGTGCATTAAGTTTAAAATGAGAATTTTTACTAAGTTCATTTAAGTGGTTTTGCCCCATTTTTCCAAGGCCTATGATACCTATTTTCATGGAATTAATCTTTAAAAATACAAATAACTTGCTCTTGCTCTTCTTCACTTAAAAAAGGTGAAAAAGGCAAAGATAAGATGTGTTCGCTTGCGTATTCTGAATTTTTAAGTTCTAAATTTGAAAACTCACTAAAGCAAGGTTGTTTATGCAAAGGGGTTGGATAGTGTATAGCATAAGGTATATTAGTTTTTTCAAATTTTTGCAATACACTAGCTCTATCTTCAACTAAAACGCTGTATTGTGCATAAGCGCTAAAAGCATTTGGATCAATTTGCGGAATTTGGCAGTTTTTTAAATTTGCATTATAAATTTGTGCTAATTTTTGTCTTTTGTCTAATTCTTTTTCTAGGTATTTTAACTTAACATTTAAAATCGCCGCTTGCAAGGTATCAAGGCGTCCATTTATACCTATAAATTCATGTTTATAACGCTGAGTTTGTCCGTGATTGAGTAAAATTCTTATTTTTTTAGCAATTTCATCATCATGGCAAAAAATAGCCCCACCATCGCCATAAGCTCCCAAAGGTTTTGAAGGAAAAAAGCTCGTACATGAAATTTTAGCTATAGAGCATGATTTTTCTCCTTTGAAACTTGCACCAAAACTTTGTGCACCATCTTCGATCAAAGTGATATTTTTATCTTTTAAAATTTCTTCTAAAGCCCTTAAATCACTCATTTGTCCAAACATACTTACTGCTATAACAGCTTTAGTTTTTGGGGTTATTGCTTTTTGCACTGCTTCAAAATCAAGATTGTAATTTGATAAATTTATATCTACAAAAACAGGTTTTGCGCCTACTAAGGCCACAACTTCAGCTGTTGCTATGAAAGTAAAACTAGGCACTATAACTTCATCATCTTTGCCAATATCTAAGGCTCTTAAGGCAAGATATAAAGCACTGGTTCCACTTGAACAACCTATAGCGTGTTTAACACCTAAAAAATGAGCTAAATTTTGCTCAAATTCGTTAAGCTTTGCACCGCCTATAAAAGAAGAGCTTGATAAAACGCTTTCAATTTCAGCATTGATTTCATCTTTGTATGCGAGATATTGGGCTTGAAGATTGATAAAATTCATAAAAAACCTTAGAGAAATAAAATTAAATAAAAATGTTTATTGTATTTTAGTTTTACTTAATTTAAAGTAATTTTGGTATGATATGTTTTTATAAAAATTTCTTTAGGAAAATTCATGGATATTAGAAAAGCTTATTTGGATTTTTTTGCATCAAAAGGACATGAGATAACCCCGTCAAGTCCTTTAGTTCCTGATGATGCAACTTTACTTTTTACTAATGCGGGTATGGTGCCTTTTAAAAGCATATTTACAGGAGAAATTCCACGCCCAAACCCTCCACGCAAAACAAGCTGTCAAACTTGTATAAGAGCGGGTGGAAAGCACAATGACTTAGATAATGTAGGATATACCGCACGCCATCATACTTTTTTTGAAATGCTTGGGAATTTTAGTTTTGGAGATTATTTTAAAGAACAAGCCATAGCTTATGCTTGGGAATTTGTAACTGAAGTTTTAAAACTACCTAAAGACAGACTTTATGTAACCGTGCATGAAAACGATGATGAAGCTTTTAATCTATGGCAAAAACACATTCAAAAAGAAAGAATTTACAAATTCGGCGATAAAGATAACTTCTGGCAAATGGGTGATACTGGTCCTTGTGGTCCTTGTAGTGAGATTTTTTATGACCAAGGAGAAGAGCATTTTAACTCAAGCGAAGATTATATGGGCGGAGATGGAGATAGATTTTTAGAAATCTGGAATCTTGTTTTTATGCAATACGAAAGAAGTGCTGATGGAGTGCTTAGCCCACTGCCAAAGCCAAGCATTGATACGGGAATGGGACTTGAAAGAGTAACAGCGATTAAAGAAGGTAAATTTAGCAATTTTGATAGCTCGCTTTTTATGCCAATCATCAATGAAATTTCAAAACTTTGTAATAAAACTTATATTTATGAAAGCGGAGCAAGTTTTAGAGTCATAGCTGATCATATAAGATCAAGTGTATTTTTACTTGCGCAAGGGGTAAGTTTTGATAAAGAAGGTAGAGGTTATGTTTTGCGTCGTATTTTGCGTCGTGCTTTAAGACATGGATATTTGCTAGGTTTTAAACAAGCTTTTATGTATAAACTAGTTGATGTTGTATGCGATTTAATGGGCGGACATTATACCTATCTTAATGAGAAAAAAGATTTTATAAAAGAACAAATTCGCCTTGAAGAAGAAAGATTTTTAAGCACTATAGAAAATGGGATTGAAATTTTTAATGAAGAGCTTAAAAACACCAAAGAAATTTTTAGCGGAGAAGTAGCCTTTAAGCTTTATGATACTTATGGTTTTCCGCTTGATTTAACGGCTGATATGCTAAGAGAAAAAAATCTTAAAGTTGATGAAGAAAAATTTGAACTTTTAATGAATGAGCAAAAAGCACGCGCTAAGGCTTCTTGGAAAGGAAGTGGAGATAAAACTGCAAGCGGAGATTTTAAAAACTTGCTTGAAAAATTTGGAGAAAATCATTTCGTAGGTTATGAAAAAGCAGAATGCGAAAGTAAAATTTTAGCCCTTTTAGATGAAGATTTTAAAGAAGTTTCCACCCTTAAAGATGTGGGTTGGGTGATGCTTGAAAACACACCTTTTTATGCAACAAGTGGGGGGCAAAGTGCTGATAGTGGATTTATAGTTAAGCGTGAAGTTTTAGATACGCAAAAGTTTTTTAATCTCAATCTTAGCTTTGTAAAAGCAGGCGAAGAACTAAAAGTTGGCGATATAGTTCATGCAAGAATCGATACAGAAAAAAGAGAGCAAATCGCACGCCACCACTCAGCCACTCATCTTTTACATCATGCTTTAAGAGAAATTTTAGGTTCTCATGTAAGCCAAGCAGGATCTTTGGTTGAAAGCAATAAACTAAGATTTGATTTTACTCATCATAAAGCTTTAAGCAAAGAAGAGCTAGAAAGTATTGAAAAAAGAGTCAATGAAATGATTATAAACTCAAGCGAAGCTATCTTAGAAAATATGCCTTTAGAAGAAGCTAAAAAAAGCGGTGCTATAGCATTGTTTAATGAAAAATACCAAGGCAATGTGCGTGTTTTAACTCTAGGTGAAAGCAAAGAACTTTGCGGGGGGACTCATGTTAAAAATACTGCTCAAATAGGAAGTTTTTACATAGTTAAAGAAAGTGGTGTGAGTGCTGGAGTTAGACGCATTGAAGCTGTGGTTTCTAAAGCGGCTTTAGAATTTGTAAAAAATCAACTTGAAGAACTTTCTAAAGCAAAAGATGAACTTAAAAATAATGATATTTTAAGCGGGGTTAAAAAGCTTAAAAATGAAATTTTAAGTTTAAAAAATGAACTTAAAAATTCAAGTAAAACCGAGCTTGATTCTAAAAATATCCAAGGTGTTGAAATTTGTGTAAAACGCGTAGATAATGGCGATATTAAAGCTATGATTGATGATTTTAAAAACAAATTTGCTAAAGCGGTGATTTTACTTATCCAAGTAAAAGATGAAAAAATCACTTTAGCAGCTGGCGTTAAAGATGTGCCTTTAAAAGCAGGAGCTTTGGTTAAAGAAGCGGCGCAAATTTTAGGTGGAAATGGTGGCGGAAGAGATGATTTTGCTACTGCAGGTGGAAAAGATTTAAGCAAAATCAATGAAGCTTTAAAACAAAGCTTAGAAACGATAGAAAAAGCACTTTAATGTTAATTCTTGCTTCAAGTTCCATTTCAAGAGCTAACTTGCTTAAAACCGCAAAGATTGATTTTAGGCAAGTTAGTTTTGATTATGATGAAAATTTAAATAAAAATATTTCACCTTTTTTATATGTTCAAAAAATAGTTCTTGAAAAAGAAAGACAATTTTTAAGTACTTTAGGCAAAGATTTTCAAAACCAAAATTTGCTTTTTGCAGATAGTATAGTTTGTATAGATGAAAAAATTCTTACCAAAGCAAAGGATAAAAAAGAAGCTTATGAAATGCTTGCCTTGCAAAATGGCAAGTATGCAAGTATTTTATCGGCTTTTTTGCTTGTAAAACCTGAAAAAAGAGTTTTTTCTCTTTCAAAAACTACGCTTTATTTTAAAAATTTTGATGAAAATGCTTTAAGAGATTATGTAGAAAATGATCTTTATAAAGGCAAGGCGGGTTGTATTATGTGTGAGGGTTTTCATCAAAATTTCATCACCCAACAAGTAGGAAATCTAAGCACTGCTTTAGGGCTTGATATCCAAACTTTAAAGGCTTATTTATGAAAATATTAAAATATATTTTTTCATTTTTTACTCTTTTGTTTATAGCTGGATTTATTTATGTGGCTTATCTTTTCACAAGTGCTGATACTGAGGGTTATACTTTTAAAGAATACAAACCTCCTCTTACAACACAAATTTACGATAGAAATGGCAAGCTTGTGGCTAATATTTTTGAACAGCATCGTTTTTACGCTCCTTATGAAGAGCTTCCTCCACGCCTTATAGAAGCTTTAGTTGCTATAGAAGATACAAGCTTTTTTGAACATAATGGAGTTAATATCGATGCCATTTTTAGAGCTGCTGTAAAAATCATAAAAAGCGGTGGAAAAACCATGGAAGGAGCTTCCACTCTTACCCAGCAATTTATTAAAAACACAGAATTAACCCCAGAAAGAACTATTACGCGTAAAATTCGCGAAGCTTTGCTTGCTTATAAAATGGAAACCATTTTAACTAAAGAGCAAATTTTAGAAAGGTATTTAAATTTTATCTTTTTTGGACATGGGTATTATGGAGTAAAAACCGCAGCTTTGGGGTATTTTCATAAAAATTTAAATGAATTAAGCCTTAAAGAGATTGCTATGTTAGTAGGTATGCCAAAAGCACCTAGCAGTTATGATCCTACAAAGCATTTAGATCTTTCCATCTCAAGAGCAAATAATGTTATTTCAAGAATGTATAATCTAGGTTGGATTTCAAAAGCAGATTATGATACAGCCATTAAAGAAATTCCGCAAGTTTATGATGATACGCTTACTCAAAATGCTGCTCCTTATGTCGTAGATGAAGTGATTAAACAATTAAGCCCTAATATCAAAGACTTAAAAACAGGTGGATATAAAATCATTTTAAATATAGACTTAGATGTTCAAAATATGGCGCAGAATGCTTTGAAATTTGGTTATGATGAGATAGTAAAACGCGATAAAGATGCAAATTTAAGCACTTTAAACGGAGCTATGGTCGTGGTAAATCATCAAAGTGGCGATGTTTTAGCTTTGGTAGGTGGGGTTGATTATGAAAAAAGTAATTATAACCGTGCTACTCAAAGTATGCGTCAACCTGGAAGCTCTTTTAAACCTTTTGTGTATCAAGTGGCGATTAATTTAGGATATTCGCCTATGAGTGAAATTGCTGATATTTCTAGAATTTTTGAGGGTGGAGCGGGTAATAATGAGGATTGGAAACCTAAAAATGAAGGGGGTAAATTTTTAGGTTTAATTACCTTAAAAGAAGCTTTAACAAGATCAAGAAATTTAGCTACCATTAATCTCGCACTCGATATGGGGCTTGATGTTCTTTACTCTAAACTAATGGAATTTGGATTTAAAGATATACCGCCTAATTTATCAATCGTATTGGGAAGTTTTGGTATTTCTCCTTTGGAGTATTCGAAATTTTATACCATGTTTGGGAACTATGGTACGATTAAAGATCCTCAAATTATCAGACAAGTTCAGGATAAAACCGGTAAAACCATCATGGAATTTAACTCAAATGAGCGTAAAGTCAGCGATGAAGCGCAAAGTTTTCTGGTTTTAGATATGATGAGAAATGTTGTTGAAAAAGGCACAGGGCGTAATGCAAGAGTAAAAGATATAGAAATAGCAGGAAAAACAGGAACAACGAATAAAAGTGTTGATGCTTGGTTTTGTGGACTTACGCCTGAAATAGAAGCAATCATTTGGTATGGAAATGATAATAACAAGCCTATGCGTTATACAGAAGGTGGGGCTAGAACAGCTGCTCCTGTGTTTAGAGAATTTTTAACTCAATATATAGAAAAATTTCCTGATACAACTAGAAAATTTAGCATTCCTAATGGGGTTTATCGTGGAAATTATAAAGGAGAAAGTGCTTATTATACCACCAAATCACCATTACCAAAAGCAAATATGAAATTTAATGAAAGCGAGATTATATTTTGAAAGTAGAAAGATCTACTTTCAAAATGATTAAGCTTTTTTGATGATTATTTCGTCATCTTTTGCATCAATGATAATGCTATCATTTTCATGAAGTTCATCAGCAAGTATCATATCGCTTAATTTATCTTCTATAAGATCATAAATAGCTCTTCTTAAAGGTCTAGCACCAAAATCAGGGTCAAAACCATCTTTAGCGATTAAAAGGGCTGCATTTTCGCTTAAACTTGCTTTTATGCCTTTGTTTTCTAAGCTCATTTGTAAATCTTTAAATAAAAGCTTGACTATTTCATAAGCTTCATCTTTTCCAAGTGGATTAAAGGTGATAATATCATCTAAGCGGTTTAAAAACTCAGGTTTAAAGAAATTTTTTAACTCATTTTTTACCGCATCTTCTTGTTCTTTTCCGCTTAAATTCATAATAGCGCTTGAGGCAATATTAGAAGTTAAAATGATAATGGTATTTTTAAAATCCACTGTTACACCTTTGCTATCGGTTGCTCTACCATCATCTAAAATCCCTAAAAGCACATTAAATACATCTTTATGTGCTTTTTCAACTTCATCAAACAAAAGCACGCTATAAGGTTTTCTTCGCACAGCTTCAGTAAGCTCTCCACCTTCTTCATGTCCTATGTACCCTGGAGGTGCGCCTAAGAGTCTTGAAACACTATGTTTTTCCATAAATTCACTCATATCAAAGCGAATCATTGCTTTTTCATCGTCAAATAAAAATTTTGCCAAAGCTTTAGCTGATTGTGTTTTTCCTACCCCTGTTGGCCCTAAAAATAAAAAGCTTCCTATAGGTTTATTGTCCGCATTAAGTCCTGCTTTATTGCGTTTAATGGCTCTAGCTAAAGCACTTAAGGCCTTATCTTGTCCTATGACACTTTCTTTTAAATGTTTTTCCACTTCTAAGAATTTTTGTTTTTCAGAAGTTAACATTTTTTGCACGCTAATACCCGTCCATTTGCTTAAAATTCCAGCAACCAAATCCTCATCCACTTGATTTTTAAGTAAAACTCCATTTTCACTCATTTTTTTCCATTTATCTTCTAAAATTTCTACTTCTTTTTCAAGACTTGGAATTTTTCCATACTCTAGCTCGGCTGCTTTTTGAAATTCACCTCTAGCTTTAGCCAAAGAAGCTTCATTTTTAAGCAGATCAATTTCTTTTTTCTTAGCACTTATGCCATCAAAAACACTTTTTTCATTTTCAAACTGTGAATTTAAGGCATTTTGTTTTTCTTTTAAATTGGCTAGTTCTTTTGCGATTTCATCAAGTCTTTTTTGATTTTTCTCGTCATTTTCCATTTTTAAAGCTTCATTTTCAACTTCTAAAGTTTCTATATCTTTGCGTACTTTTCTTAAAGAACTTGGTTCGCTTTCAATTTGCATTTTCAGTTCAGCTGCAGCTTCATCGATTAAATCAATGGCCTTATCAGGTAAAAAACGATCCGCTATATAACGCTTTGAAAGTTTAGCTGCAGCTACTAAAGCGCTATCATTTATAGTTACATTATGATGAATTTCAAGCTTTTCTTTTATACCCCTTAACATAGCCAAAGCCTCATTAACACTTGGCTCACCTACATTTACAGGTTGAAAACGGCGTTGCAAGGCTGCATCTTTTTCAAAATATTTACGATATTCTTTTAAAGTAGTTGCGCCTATAGTATGGAGTTCACCTCTTGCAAGAGCGGGTTTTAAAATATTTGCCGCATCCATACTGCCTTCACTTGCTCCAGCTCCCACTATAGTGTGAATTTCATCGATAAAAAGAATGATATTTTCACTTTTTATCACTTCATTAACGACAGCTTTTAATCTGTCTTCAAATTCTCCTCTGTATTTTGCACCTGCAATTAAAGCACTCATGTCAAGAGCGATAACTTTTTTATTTTGCAAAGATTTTGGAACATCTTTTTTAATAATTCTTTGTGCTAAAGCTTCTACTATAGCTGTTTTTCCTACGCCTGGTTCACCTAAAAGTATAGGGTTATTTTTGGTTTTGCGTATTAAAATTTGCATTAAACGTTCGATTTCTTCTTCTCTGCCTATAACAGGATCAAGTTTACCTTCGCTTGCTTTTAAGGTTAAATCTATACCAAATTTATTTAAGCTGTCTAAGGTTTCATCGCTTGTTTTGCTATCGATTTTGCGTCCCGCTCTTAGACTTTCAAGCTCTTTTTGAAATTCTCTTAAATCTAAAAATTGCGCCAAAATTTCTTTAATAGGACTTTTTTGACTTTCACTTATAAGCCAAGTATCCACACTTAAATAACTATCTCCATTAGCACTCATTAATCCTTTAGCATTTTCTAATGAATTTATAAGTTCATTGGAAAAGCGTATATTTTCACGGTTTACATTTGAACTCGTTGCAAGTTTTGAAATTCTGCTTTTAATTTCAAGTTCTAAGGCTTCTTTGGAAATATTTAATTTATTTAAAATTTGATTTAAAATACTTGTACTATCTACGCTTAAAGCCCATAAAAGATGTAAAGGTACAACTTCATTATTTTTAGAATGTATAGCTAAAGATGCTGCACTTTCAAGGTTTGAAAGCATATTATCAGTTAAAAAATCTTGTATATTTGTCATGTTTTATCCTTTATTTAGTTTATATACTTGCTATTATATAACTTTAGTCATATAATGTCAAGTTAATTGAGTAAAATTTTTTAAATAATAGGACAAATGACTAATTTTAGATTATTTCATAAACATATCTATAGCCTTGTTTAATTCTTCTATACTTTGAATATCATTTTCTTCTACAGCATGTACCATACAATGAGCTAAATGTTCTTTTAAAACTACTTTTGCAGTATTGTTAACTTCGGCTTTTACGGCAGCAAGCTGGATTAAAATTTCACTACAGTCTTTGTCATTTTCAACCATTCTTTTAATAGCGCTTAAATGCCCTATGGTTCTACTTAGACGATTGCAAACTGCTTTAAGATGTTTTTGAGAATGTGTATGAGTATGTTTTTCTTGGCACATTGTATTAACTTTCTTTTTGGAATTTTTAGTCTATTTTAACATATTTTTAAGAATTTAAATTTATTTACGAAGTTTTAAGCAATTTTTATTAAAATTTACTCTTTAAACTAAAACTCAATGATGGAGCTTATTTTGAAAACAAAACGATTTTTTGCGGGTCTTGCAGGCTTTGCCACTACTTTTATTTTATGTCTATTTTTAACAAGTCATTTACAAGCTAAAGTTGATCAAAAAGAAGAGCAGGTTCAAAAACGCCTAGAAGCTTTAGATAAGCTTACAAAAACTCTTGCCATAGTAGAGCAATACTATGTGGATGATCAAAATATCAGCGATTTGGTGGATAAATCTTTATCAGGACTTTTAAGCAATCTTGATGCGCATTCTTCTTTTTTAAATGAAAAAGATTTTAATGATATGAAAATTCAAACCAATGGCGAATTTGGTGGCCTTGGTATAACCGTAGGTATGAAAGATGGCGCTTTAACAGTTGTTTCTCCTATAGAAGGAACACCAGCAGATAAAGCAGGGATAAAATCAGGAGATATTATTTTAAAAATTAATGATGAGGCCACTTTAGGAATTAATCTCAATGATGCTGTAGATAAAATGCGTGGTAAGCCAAAAACTCAAATCACTTTAACCATTTTTAGAAAAGGTGCAACAAAACCTTTTGATGTTACACTTACAAGAGAAATTATTAAGATAGAAAGTGTTTATGCAAAAATGATAGAAAATGAAAACATTCTTTATCTTAGGGTTACAAATTTTGATAAAAATGTTGTAGATGTGGCAAGTAAAGAACTTAAAAAATATCCTAATGTTAAAGGAGTTATTTTAGATCTTAGAAATAATCCTGGTGGACTTTTAAATCAAGCCATAGGACTTGTAAATTTATTTGTAGATAAAGGTGTTATTGTTTCTCAAAAAGGACGCATCGCAAGTGAAAATCAAGAATATAAAGCCGATCCTAAAAACAAAATTTCTAATGCTTCTTTGGTTGTGCTTGTAAATGGTGGAAGTGCTAGTGCAAGTGAAATTGTAAGTGGAGCTTTACAAGATCTTAAACGCGGTGTTATTGTGGGTGAAAATACTTTTGGAAAAGGTAGTGTTCAGCAAATCATACCTATTAATAAAACTGAAGCTTTAAGGCTTACTATTGCAAGATATTATCTTCCAAGCGGGCGTACTATTCAAGCAGTGGGTGTAAAACCTGATATTGAAGTTTTTCCAGGTAAAGTAAATACTCAAGAAGATGGTTTTTCTATAAAAGAAAGCGACTTAAAACAACATTTAGAAAGTGAGCTTGAAAAAATAGATAAAAATAAAAAAGAAGATAAACAAGAAAATAAAGACAATAAAAATCTAATCAGTCAAAAACAAATCAATGATGACGCACAGTTAAAATCAGCTATTGATACTATTAAAATTTTAAATATCAAACAAGGACAATAAAATGACAAAAAAAGAAATGCTCTACGAAGGAAAAGGTAAAAAACTTTTCAAAACTGATGATGAAAATTTACTAATTAGTGAGTTTAAAGATGATTTAACTGCTTTTAATGCAGAAAAAAGAGGCAATGAAAGTGGAAAAGGTGCATTAAACTGTAAAATCAGTACTGAAATTTTTCATTTGCTCGAAAAAAATGGGATTAAAACCCATTTGGTAGAAACTATAAGCGATACAGAACAAGTGGTTAAAAAATGTAAAATTGTTCCTATTGAAGTTATAGTACGCAATGTTGCAACAGGTTCTCTTACAAAAAGACTGGGTATTAAAGATGGTACTGTGCTACCTTTTGCTTTGGTGGAATTTTGTCTTAAAGATGATGCCTTAGGCGATCCTTTTATCAATGATGAGCATTGTTTGATTTTAAATTTAGTGCAAAATGAAGCTCAAATTAGTGAAATTAAAAATATGGCTAGAAAGATTAACTCTATTTTAACTCCATTTTTTGATAATAAAAATTTAAGGCTGATTGACTTTAAAATCGAACTAGGTTTAACTAAAGATAATGAACTTGTTTTAGCTGATGAAATAAGCCCTGATAGTTGTAGATTTTGGGATAAATTTAGTAATGAAAAATTAGATAAAGATAGATTTCGTCAAGATCTAGGTAATGTAAAAATGGCTTATGAAGAAGTTTTAAAAAGAATATTAAATTAAGGAAAAATATGGAAGTTATTGTAAATATTTCTTTAAAAAATGGGGTTTTAGATCCACAAGGCAAAGCGGTGGAAAAAGCTTTGCATTCTTTAAATTTTAATAGTGTTAAAGAAGTAAAAATAGCAAAACAAATCAAAATTTCTCTTGATGAGAAAGATGAAAAATTAGCCAAAGAACAAGTAAAAAAAATGTGTGAAGAGTTGTTGGTAAATGGCGTCATTGAAGATTATGAGCTTGTAATTGAGAAAGAGTAAAATGAAAGTTGCTATTATTAGATTTCCAGGGACAAATTGTGAATTTGATACAGCTTATGCCTTTGAAAAACTTGGAGTAAAAACGCAGATTGTTTGGCATGAAGAAAAAGAATTTGATGCAGATTTAGTTGTTTTGCCAGGCGGATTTTCTTATGGAGATTATCTAAGATGTGCAGCTATTGCAAAACTTGCTCCTGCTATGCAAGGTGTTTTTAATCATGCAAAAAAGGGAGGATATATCTTAGGTATTTGCAATGGTTTTCAAATTTTACTTGAAAGCGGTCTTTTAAAAGGTGCAATGAAGCATAACAACAATCTTAGCTTTATCTCAAAAAACCAAAATTTAAGAGTAGTTTCTAATGATAATGCCTTTTTGAAAAATTTCAAAAAAGATGAAATTATTAATTTACCAATTGCTCATGGAGAGGGAAATTATTACGCTGATGAGACTACTTTAAAAGAATTACAAGATAAAGATCTTATTACTCTAAAATACGAGCCAAATCCAAATGGTTCTGTATTTGATATCGCAGGAATTTGTGATGAAAACAAAAAAATCTTTGGACTCATGCCACATCCTGAGCGTGCTTGTGAAAAAGTCCTAGGTAATGATGTAGGTTTAAAAATGCTTAAAGGCTTTTTATTTTGAAAATTTTATTAACTTTAATTTTTAGTGTTGTTGTATTATTTGGCAGGGGTGAAATTTCTGTATTTGGCGGCCAAGATGAAAATATGCAAAAAGAATTACAAAAATTACCCCAAGAAGAACAAAAAATTTATCAAAATATTCCGCCAAGTGATGAAAACAATGACTTTGAAAGCAATGTAGATGATCCTTTTGTAGCTAAAGGGAGTTTGGTTCTTACAAATGATGAATATCCAAGCAGGGTATATGTTGGAGAAGTTTTTCCTATTACGATCTATGCTCGCACTACGGAAAATACAAAATTTGATTTTAACATAAGCGTAGAAAAAACTAATTTATCTTTTTTAAATCCAGATGCAAAATGGGAATTTATCAATAACGAATATAAAACAACTTTATGGTTTGAAGCCAAAAATTCAAATGCTAGTTTGAGTAAAATTTCTATCAAACTTCTTAGAAATAATGAAGCTTTTCAAGAGGCCGATATCAATCTTAATCCTATCAAATTTGAAAATACTTTATCCAATAAAGATTTTTCACACCTTGTGGCAAGTTCTTTGGAAATTAAAAAAGTTAAAGCGAGTTATTTTGATGATGCTAATATCATTATGATGGTAGAACTAAACGCAACCAATACAAATCTTAAAAGCTTTTTTATAGAAGGAATTCAAAAGCAAGGTATTGAAAATTTAAAAGGGGATTTTAATGCTTCTAGTGCTTTTTATTATGCTATTTTGCCATTAAGTAAAACAAATTTTGAATTTTCGTATTTCAATAAGGACAGTAAAAAGCTTGAAAATATAAATTTAAAACTAAAAATTAGTGACGATGAGATCAGCACTCAGAGTGATTTAAATCCTGTAAATAAAGACTTAAATATTTATAAACAATATACCTTATGGTTTTTAGCGGTTTTATTTGGAGCTTTATTTGTATGGAGAAAAAATTACATTATTCTGGCTTTGGCAGTTGTTTGTTTTGCACTTAGTTTTCTTGTAGATACCAATACTCAAAATGCAATTATCAAGGCTGGTTCTAGGGCTAAAATTTTACCTACAGAGCCTTCAACTTATTTTTATACGGCAAATGCAGATGAAAAAGTAGAAGTTTTAGGCAAACGACAAAATTATATTAAAGTACTGTTTTCCGATGGAAAAATAGGTTGGGTTAATAAAGATGATTTACAAAAAAATTAAAGCTCTTTATTTTTGGATTTTTTTTGTTTTAAGCGTTGCTTTGGTGGTTTTTTGTTTTTGCTTTACAAAATCTCAAAACACACTTTGGAAAATCCGCAAAATTTGGGCTAAATTTCAAAGATATACCATCTCTTATAAACAAGAAATCATTGGCGCTTTTAATCCGCAAGCTCAGATGATTTTAATGAATCATCAAAGTGCTTTAGATATCATCGCTTTAGAAGAATTATATCCAAAAAATTTATGCTGGATTGCCAAAAAAGAATTAGGAGAAATTCCTATTTTCAAAGTTGCTATGAAAAAACCAAAACTTCTTTGTATAGATAGAAAAAATCCGCGTGATTTGGTACGAGTTTTAAAAGAAGCAAAAGAAAGAATTAGTGAAGACAGGGTTTTGGCTATTTTTCCAGAAGGAACTAGATCTAAAAATGAAAAAATGCTTAAATTTCAAAGTGGAGCAAAAATTTTAAGTGAAAAATTAAATCTTAAAGTTCAACCCATTTTAATTGTGGATTCTGCAAAAATTTTAGATACTAAAAGTTTTAGCGCAAAAAGTGGAACACTTAAGATTATTTGCATGGAATTAGTCGATACAAATGATGACAAATGGCTTGAAAACACCAGAAAAAAAATGCAAGAATTACTCGATCAAGAAAGAGCTAAGCTTTGCTAAATACCCTTTTAGTTGTTGGTTTTGGGGGATTTATAGGAGCAATCTTAAGAATGCTTTCTATAAATTTAGTGAATAAATTTTTTCCTTATTCTATCAGCCTTGGAACTCTTTTTGTTAATGTTTTGGGTTCTTTTATCATAGGACTTTTGTTTTCTTATGCACAAAATAAAGGTTTATCTCCTTTACTTAAAAGCTTTATAAGCACAGGATTTTTAGGGGCTTTTACAACTTTTTCTACTTTTTCTTATGAAAATTTACTTCTTTTGCAAAGTGGAAATTATCTTCATTTTGTGTTAAATATTATCTTAAATGTCTTTCTTTGCTTATTTGCCGCATGGCTTGGTTTTATAATTTTCAAATAAATCTTTAAATTTACTTTAGAATTTGTATTTTTTGCTAAAATACCACTTTAAAAAATTACAAAGGAAATTAAAATGCAATTTCAAACCGAAGTCAATCAGCTTTTACAGCTTATGATACATTCTTTATATTCTAATAAAGAAATTTTTTTAAGAGAGCTTATTTCAAACGCAAGCGATGCTTTAGATAAGCTTAATTTTTTGAGCGTAAGTGATGATAAATATAAAAGCTTAAAATTCGAACCTAAAATTGAAATCAAAATCGACAAAGATAAAAAAACTTTAAGCATTAGTGATAATGGTATAGGTATGGATAAAGATGATCTTATTAACAACCTTGGAACCATAGCAAAAAGCGGTACTAAAAGTTTTTTAGAAAATTTGAGTGGTGATGCTAAAAAAGATTCTCAACTCATAGGACAATTTGGAGTAGGTTTTTATTCTGCTTTTATGGTGGCTAGTAAAATCGAAGTTTTAAGCAAAAAAGCTTTAGATGATAAAGCTTATCTTTGGAGTTCTGATGCAAATGGTTATGAGATTGATGACGCAAACAAAGAAGAACAAGGAACAAGCATTACTTTATACTTAAAAGATGATGAGTTTGCTAATACTTATAAAATCGAAAGCATTATAGAAAAATATTCTAATCATATTCAATTTCCAATTTTCATGGAAAAAGAAGAATTTACTCCTGCTAAAGAAGGCGAAGAAGAAGGAAAAACTGAACTTAAAATTTCTCAAATCAATAAAGCCAACGCTTTATGGAGAATGCAAAAATCAAGCCTTAAAGTAGAAGATTATGAAAGATTTTATGAGCAAAATTTTCATGATTCAAACAAACCTTTACTTTATCTTCACACTAAAAGTGAAGGAAAATTAGAATACAATTCTTTATTTTTCATACCACAAAATGCACCTTTTGATTTATTCCGTGTGGATTATCAAAGTGGCTTAAAACTTTATGTAAAACGCGTATTTATCAGCGATGACGATAAAGAACTTTTACCAACTTATTTGCGTTTTGTGCGTGGGATTATCGATGTAGAAGATTTACCACTTAATGTAAGTCGTGAAATTTTACAAGAAAATCAAATTTTAAAAGGCGTTAAAGAAGCTAGCGTTAAAAAGATTTTAGGCGAACTTGAAAAACTCAAAAACAATGATAAAGAAAAATACTTATCTTTCTTTAAAACCTTTGGTAAGGTATTAAAAGAAGGACTTTATGGTTTTGGCGGAGAAAAAGATAGTCTTTTAAAACTTATGCTTTATAAAAGCACTAAAGGTGAAAATTTACGCTCTTTAGAGGAGTATAAAAATGACCTTCAAGGCGAACAAAAGGAAATTTTTTATATAGCAGGAAATAATGAAAGTTTATTAAGAACCTCTCCTTTGCTTGAAGAGTATAAACAAAAAAATATAGAAGTTTTACTCATGGATGATGAGATTGATTCTTTAGTAACTCCTATGCTAGAATTTGAAGGTTTGAAATTTGTAGCCATTAATCAAGTAGAAGATAAAAATGAACTAAGTGATGAAGAAAAAAATACTTTTGCTCCACTTGTAGCTAAATTTAAAGAACTTCTAAAAGATCAAGTTGAAGATGTAAGACTAACCAGTCGTTTGAAAGATAGCCCAAGTTGTATAGTTTATGATAAAAATAAACCTGATTTTGCTATGCAACAACTCTTAAAACAAATGGGTCAAGAGCAAAATTTCAAACCTATTTTAGAAATCAATCCAAAACACGCTATTTTTACAGGTCTTAAAAACAACGAAAGTTTTAGTGCAGATATAGCAACCCTAGTTTTAAATATGGCAAAACTAAGCGAAGGTATGGGAGTGGATAATCCTGCTGAATTTAATGCAAGCCTTACAAAAATTATCAATAAGGCTTTTTCATGATAGAAAATATCCCTGCAAGTCTTTGGACAAAGCAAGATTTAAACGCATATCAAATTTTTGATGTGCGTACTCCTTTAGAATGGGAAGAAGGTATTTTACCTAATGCGCAATGTGTGGCTTTATATGATAATCAAGGGCTTTTAAATGCTAAATTTTTAGATGAATTTCAAAGCAAAAGAGATGAAAGTAAAAAACTTGCTTTTATTTGTCGTAGTGGCCATAGAAGCATGGTTGCAGCTGAATTTATAGCTGAAAGATTGGGACTTGAAAGTATCAATTTAGATGGCGGAATGCTAGCCCTTAAGGGTTATTAATGCTAGGAATTTATTTACTCATAGCAGCTTTGTCTTTTTTAGCTCTTTATTTTGCTGTTAAAAAGCTTACTTTAAATATAGATGAGCAAACCCTTTTAGAGCCTATTAAAATGGATATTTATCCGAAATTTTGCGATTTAATCGATGAAAAAATCAGAGAATTTAAAGAAAATGTCCAAAATGCTAATTTAGCATTAAAAAATTCTGATCAAAAAGATGAATTTTTAGAAAAACTTGGGGATTTAAGCAGAGAGTTGACTTTCATACAAACCATGAATTTAAGCAATAAAAACGATAGTATCTGGCAAAATGAACTTTTTTCTTTTTTAAAGGAATTAGAAAATTTATTGCTTGAGTATCTAGAAAAAGGCGAAGAAGAAGCCGAAAATTTAAGAGAATTTCTGATGAATGAATTTGAAAAACTAAAAGGTTAGGCATTGCAAGAGGAAAGAAATTCTTTAAAATATTTTAAATTTATTTCATGGAGTATTTTTACTTTAGTTCTGATTTTTATTTTAATTCGTTATGACGAGCTTGCCAATCTTTTAGCAGGAGTGGCAATACTTCTTATTGGAATGACTAATTTAGGTATAGGTTTTAAAGCTTTTAGTGGTGGTTTGCTTGAAAAAATTTTAGCGAAGTCAACCGATACAAAGATAAAAAGTATACTTTTTGGTACTTTAAGTACTTTAATTATGCAATCTTCAACTTTAGTTTCTATTATTACGATTTCTTTTTTGAGCGCAGGGCTTATTTCTTTGGGTGCGGGCATAGGGATTATTTTTGGAGCAAATTTAGGAAATACGGCAAGTTCTTGGCTGATTGTTGGTTTGACAAATATTAAAATTTCAATGCTAGCTATCCCACTTTTGATTATTGGAGTATTATTTTTCTTTCAAAAAGATAGTGTTTTAAAAGGTTTAGGTAATATTTTTATTGGTATAGGATTTTTCTTTTTGGGTGTGGATTATATTAAAAGTGGTTTTGAAAATTTTAAACATATAATTGATCTTTCTCGTTTTGATTTTGCTGGGTTTAAAGGAGTTTTTGTTTTTTTAGGATTAGGTGCTTTGCTTACAGGAGTTATACAATCAAGCACAGCTACAATGGCTATTATTGTCGCTGCTTTACTTGCAGGACAAATCAGTTTGGAAAATTCCTTAGCAGCAACTTTAGGTACTAGTGTTGGAGGAGTTGTAACGGCTGTTTTAGCTTCTTTAAGTACCAATATTGAAGGAAAGAAATTAGCGTTTGCAAATTGTATTTTTAATTTTGGTATAGCTTTTTTAATAGTGCTTATTTTTCCTTATTTTATACATTTTCTTAATTTTTTATCCATTGTATTAAACATAGAAGATATAGCTTTGAAAGTAGCATTATTTCACACTTTGTTTAATTTAATTGGTGTTGTGCTTTTTTCATTCTTTACTCCTCAAATTGTTCTTTTTTTAAATAAGATAGTAAAAGCTCCTAAAGATAAGAATAAAGACAAGCCTTTATATCTTGATAGTAGTTTGGTTAAGTTTAGTGACACAGCCATCGAAGCTTTAAGGAAAGAAAGCGAGCATCTTTATAACAATACCTATGCAATTGTTGCTCATGCTATAGGTTTTAGTCGTAAAGATATACAAAGTGATAAAAGTTTTAAAGAAATTTTAGAAAATAAAAAGTGGTTTAGTAAAAATGTGGATTTGGACTATTTGTATCAAACTAGGATAAAGGTTCTTTTTGAAGCTATTATCGATTTTTCAACTAAAGCACAAGTTTATATTAACGATGAAACAAAGAATCATAAAATTTTTACCTTTAAGATGGCAGCTAAAAATTTAGCCGAAACAACTAAAAATTTAAAAATTATCCAAGCAAATATTAAGAAATATTCTAGTTCTTCTAATGAATTTTTGGCTTTAGAGTACAATAAAATTAGATCGAATTTAGGAGAGCTTTTAAGAAGTATAGAAGAGCTTAGAGTGGTTGAAGATCGTGAAAAGCTTTATTTGATTATTAAAAATCTTCAAAAAGGAAAAGAAATTTTAAAAGAAATCGATACTTTAACCTTGAGCAATGTTGAACATCTTATTTCAGTAAGAAAAATCACAACAGCTGAAGGAATTTCAATACTTAATGATACAACTTTTGCTGCTAAGATTGCTGAAGAACTTATAGGTGCTGTTGAGGTGATATTTTCTAAAGATATATCAAACTAGTTGTTTGTGCTAGTTTGGTTATTGTCTTGTATAGGCGTTAGAAATTCTTCATTGATTAAAATATCAACAACATCTTTAAACATAGGCAAAGCACTTTGTGCAGCATAATAACTATAAGGTTTAGTAGGATGTCTTACGAGAACTCCTATGGTATAGGCGTGATTTAAATCATTTGCAAAACCAAAAAAGGATGCATTGTAGCGATTTGAGGTGTAACCTTGTCTTTCGGCTATTCTTGCCGTTCCTGTTTTACCTCCTGCAATAATACCTTGCGTAATTGCCTTTTTTCCTGTTCCTTTTTCTATAACATTTATAAGAACATTTTGCATCGTTTTAGCGGCTTCGCTAGAAAGAATTTTTTCTTTTTTTACATCATCATCAAGATTTGTAAAGCGTCCATTTTGATAGAATTTTTCAGCTAAACGTGGTGTGATATAAAACCCATCATTGTTGAAAACATTATAAGCTGCAAGGAGTTGTATAAAGGTTGTTTTAAGTCCATAACCATAACTTAAAACAGATTTTTCTATATCTCTTAAGCGCTTAGGATTTGGAATTTCTCCTTTTTGTTCATAGGGTAGATCAATACCACTTTTTTCGCCAAATTTAAATATTTTAAGTCCTGATACGATTTCTATATTGTTAAGTCTTTTGGCAATTTGTATCATGCCTATATTTGAAGAATATCTTATAACTT
This sequence comes from Campylobacter sp. US42a, assembly GCF_004379055.1. Taxonomy (NCBI): domain Bacteria; kingdom Pseudomonadati; phylum Campylobacterota; class Epsilonproteobacteria; order Campylobacterales; family Campylobacteraceae; genus Campylobacter; species Campylobacter sp. US42a. Next base: position 200,003 of record NZ_RYYK01000003.1, on the reverse strand, counting down.
CCTCCATAGTCATTTTGTCCATTTTGTGATCGTCTTTGATGGTAAAACGTCCTAGCTTGTAAGAACCGCCATAAGTATTAATCACTTCATCCATTTTTATTTTACCAAGTCTTAAGGCTGTTGTAAAGATAAAAGGTTTGATAACAGAACCTGCTTCATAACCGTATTCTATAGCGCTTGCATTAAGAACTGATAGATCTTTTCCACGATTTTGCGGATCATAGCGCCTTGAGCTTGCTAGAGCTAAAATTCTTCCTGTTTTGCTTTCCATTACTCCAACTATGATTTCATTGGCTTTTAAATCCTCATTTCTTTGATCTATAGCTTTCTCTATACTTTTTTGCAGTTTTAAAGAAAGATTTAAATATAAATCACAACCATTGATCTTTTTTTGTTGTAGTGAATTTAGATTTAAAATAATATTTCCACCTATATCTTTAAGTCCTTGAATTTTTTCATTTTGAACAGGGCTTAGACATTCATCGTAGTATTTTTCTAAACCTTTAACTCCTATATTTTTTAAAATTCCACTTTCTGGATCTAATATCATTTTGGTATAACCGATAATAGGAGTAAAAGAATCTTTTGACATGTAAATTCTATCTTCTTCATGTTCGATGATATTTAATCCTCTTGTTTCAACTCTTCCAGAGTTGTTTGTAAAAGCTTTGAAAAAACCTTGTATATAAAGTTTTTTAGCAAGGTCTTTAAGATAGCTTGCTTGCTTGGAATCTAAGTTTTGCAAAAGAACAAAATTATAAGAGCGTTTTTTTTGATTTTGCATTCTTTTTTTAATATCTGCTACTTGATCGTTACTTATTCCACTATAAATTTGAAAAAGCTTTAAAAATAGATCAAATTTATCTTTGTTAATACTTCTAAGATCAATTTCAGCGCGATAAATTTGTTTAGAACTTGTGATAGTAAAATTATCTTTGGTTATAATCGATCCTCTTAGAGCAAGAGCGTATTGATCTTTTTCAGTGTTAGGTATATGACGTTTTGATGTAAGAAAAAAAGTAGAGCTGATAAAAATAATCATAAACAAAAGTGCCATGCAGTAGGCAAAGGCAACTTTTGAAACCCTATTTTTTTTATATTCTTGCATTAGGGTTTAAATTTGAGTTCTTGTGATTTCTTTATAAGCACTGATCGCTTTATTTCTTACTTCTAGCATAAATTTCATACTGCTTTCAGCTTTAGTGATAGCTATAGCTGCTTGATGTAAATCTTTTACTTGTCCTGTGGCAATGTCTGTCATTGCAGCTTCTCCACTTTCTTGTGCTTTATTTAAATCATCGATTTCATTTTTAAGCATCTTGGCAAATTCATCACCAATTCCTGTGGAATTTTGACTTTTGTTGGTATTTGAAATATTATTATTTAATCTTAAATCATTAATATTGTTCATTTTTTATTATCCTCTTAATAAATCAATCGCACTTTGAGCTATAGTTTTTGCACTTGTAAAAGCGCTTACATTGGCTTGATAAGCTCTTGTAGCTTCAATCAAATCTGCCATTTCAATGACAGGGTTTACATTTGGATACGCTACATAACCTTCAGCATTTGCATCAGGATGGCTTGGATCATACTTCATACGAAAATCTTTGTCATCTCTGACCACTTTATCCACTACAACACTTTGAATAGCAGGTTTAGCTTCTTCTGGCGAACTTGGATCATTTAAAGGATTTTCATATTTTAAAAAATTATTATCTTTGTTAATTTGCTCATTTAAAAGTTTATCAAAATCTGTTGCTTTAAAGATCACTTCGCGTCTTCTATAAGGCCCACCTTCAGCTGTTCTTGTAGTATTTGCATTAGCTATATTAGAGCTAATAACATTCATTCTAAAACGTTGAGCACTTAAACCATAACCACTAATATCAAAATCACTTAAGTATGCCATAATTTACCTTTAACTTAATTTAGAGCTTGCATCAAGTATAGAACTAAAGATATTGCTTTGTCTTCTTAAAACTCCATCAAGAGCTGTTATCATAACTGTATTTTTACTCATTTCTGTGGTTTCTACATCTAGATCAACAGTATTTGCATCATTTCTTGCTAAATGACCATCTCTTAAGTAAATAGTAGATTTACTAGGATCAGGGAATTTCCAAGGTTTTTGATGCCCTTCTTCAGTTACGGCTAATTGCAATTCTTTATTATCATTTTTTTTGAAAATTTCATTTGCACGATTTACCAAAGCTGTTTCAAATTCAATATCTCTTGCTTTATAAAAAGGAGTATCAACATTTGCAAGATTGGCATTGATGAGTTGATTTCTTAGATTTCTACCCGCTAAAGCACCAGTGACCAGTTCTTTTGATTTAAATGGGTTAATCATTTTTTATCCTTTTTATAATTTTTTAATATTAACAAGCAAATACTGTTCCAATTTAACTATTTTGTATAAAAATATCAAAATTATTTTCCTTTTTGTAAATTTATGGCTTTATTGTGATCATCTATATTTGTGCTAAAAATATGAACTCCAGTATTTTTATCACGCACAAAATATAAATAATCTGTCTTTAAAGGAAAAATAGCTGCACGAATAGCAGCTAAAGAAACATTACAAACCGCTTCTTTAGGCAATCCTGTAAATTTATAGGTATTATAAGAGCTATTATCTTGTCTTATTCTTTGTGGGGTAACTTTTACATGGGAGTAAATTCCATAATTTAAAGTTCCATCCATTTGAAGCTTCATACCTTTTTTAAGTCGATTATAAATTACGCTTGCAACTATAGGCATTTCATTGTCATTAGCAGCTTCTTTTTGTATTACAGAAGCGATGATGATATATTGGTGCCATTTTTTTGGATTATAATCACCAAAAATTTTCTCAGAAGTTTTTTTATTGGAAATTTCAGCATGGTTTAAAAGCATTTGAATGAGTAGATTTTCTGTAATGCCTTTTGGGATTTTATAAGTTTCTGGTAAAAAAACTCCTTCATCATAAGGAGCTTGAGCTTGAAATTCTTTTAAAAGCATATCTTTATCAAGTTCAAGTTGTTTGGCTGCTTGTTCTAAAAAGATTACGCTTGTTTCTCCTGGGATAAGAGTAATGGTTTGAAGTGCTGCTTTAGCAATAGTGAGTTTATGTAGAAATTCAGCCCTATTTAAATCTTTTGTGCCTATGTTGATCCAGCCTGATTGAGGGTGTCCTAAAAAAAATAAAATATATTTATCAATACTACTCATCTGATATTTATTTTGCTTTAAATATGTTATAATTTGAGAAATTGAACCTTGGGGAATAAATACCACAGAATTGCTTTTTAAAGGCTGAGTTAGATAATAAAAAATCCCCAAAATAAATATCAAAAAGAAGTTGCGTATGAAAAAGAAAATTTTATATATTGTTGTATTTTTTGTTGTGCTTATATTAGCTTTGTTTATAGTGCTTAAAAATGGGATTGTCATCTCTAGTATCCAATTTGATTTTTTAAAATTGGAACAATTATATATTAAATTAGATAAAAAATTAATTGTACGAGCAAAAAATATCACTATAAATGAGACTCAAAATTCCGAAATTTCATCACAAACTCACTCTTCTGATAATGCTTCAACAGAGATTTTAAAAATAACAAAAAATTTAAAATATCTATATACTTTTGTTGAAGAGATTGATATACAAAATTTAAATATAAAAGATAATCATGTGAGTATTTTATTTAGAGATAATGAATTTTTTATAGATAATGATTTATTATTTTTAAAATTAACATTACAGCGTCAAAATAAAGAACTTATAGCTGATATTAAAAAACTTTTATTAAAAGATTATGATTTAAATATTGATGGAAATTTAAGTATCAATACTAAGAGCGAGTTTTATTATTTTCAAGGTAGAGCAAGTGGAGAATTGCTTGACTTTAACGCAAGTATCTCTTATAAAGATAAAAATTTAGCTTATAAAATAGAAGATTTAAATATTAGAAATATTACGGAAATTTTTAAAAGAGTTAATAAAAGAATAGAACTTCCGCAGAGTTTAAATCTTTGGGTAGCATATAGGGCTAAGGGAGAATTTTATCATTTAGATTATTTGCAGGGCTTTATAGATTTTGCTAAAGATAATTATTATTTAGACAATATTAGTGCATCAGGTTATGTTAATAATGTCAAAGTTCGCTTGGATGATAAAATGAATGCTATTGAAATTCCAAAGCTTGATTTAAATTTAAACAAACAAAAGCTTGATTTTGTCTTTAATAAAGCTTTCTATAATGGTGCTGATTTAAGTTCTAGTAAGGTTTATCTATATGATTTATTTGATGAAAAAAAAGCTGGGATTTATTTGCGCATTAAATCTGATAATCTAAAATTTGACGAAAAACTTGCTAAAGCTTTAGAGGATTATCATTTTTCATTACCTTTTTATCAAAAAAGCGGAAAAATTAAAAGTGATTTAGAGCTTAAAATTGATTTTCATGATAAGGGTGAAATTTCTTATAGTGGTATTTTAGCTTTAGAGAATGCTAGTATTTCTTTGGCTGATTTTAATATTACAAAAGCATTTGTAAAATTAAATCAAAATGATTTAAATATAGAAAATGCTAGTGTTAAAAATGGCTTTTTAGAGGCTGATTTTAATGCTAAATTTGACTTGCAAAAACAACAAGGAAATTTCAATACTCAGATTTCAAGGCTTTATTTTGACAATGGGGAGCTTTTAGATTTAAAAAATCAAAATGTAGAAGTAAAATTAGATTATTCGCAAAATGTTAACATTAGCATTCCTCAGTGGAATTTGATTTTAAATTTTAAAGATGGGCTTGAGGCTAATCTTAATAATCCTAAGATATTATTTTCATTTTCTCCATTACTTAAAAAGTTTGGGTTTATCGATGCTAAAAATGTTTATTATAAAACTTTAAATTTCGAAGATTTTAATGCAAGCGTTAATGATGCTTATTTTAAAAATAATTTACTTATCAACGGTCAAACTCCTTATGAAAATGATAGCTTTGATATTGTAAAAAATAAGGGCATTATGGAAATTCATACTCAAAGTGATATTGCAAGTGCTAAAATAAGTTCTGATAATAAAGAAATTCATTTGAAAAATTTAAGTTATATTTATAGAAAAGATTCCAACTCTTCAAATTCAACATTTGATATTTCTACTAATACCCAAAATATTAGTTTTGGTGGAGCAAATGTAGCTTTAATTTTGCCAGATTCTAATAAAACTTTGGCTTTTGATAGGGTAGAGGCTGATTTAAAAGGCAATGCTTTGGATCTTAAAGGTTCTAGAGGAAATGCAAAATTTGATCTTTATTATTCTTCTAATGATTTAAATTTAAACGTTAGCAATATTGATGATAATTATTTAAATGAGTTTTTACAAAAACAAGCTGTTCAAGATGGAGTGTTTAACTTAAGTATAAAAGGAAGTGGATTGGAGTATTTTGATGGACAGATCGATTTTAAAAATACTTATGTGAAGGATTTAAGAGGTATAAATCAGCTTATTTCCTTTATCGATACTGTACCAAGTTTATTGATGTTTAAATCTCCAACTTTTAATCAAAAAGGTTTAAGCCTACATGATGGAAAGATTATTTTTAATAGAAAAAAAGATCTTTTAAGTGTTTCAGCTATTAATTTAAATGGCGATAGTGTAGATATATATGGTTTAGGATCAGCAAATTTAAGATTAAATACAGTGGATTTTAGTTTAGAGCTTAAAACTTTAAAATCAGCTTCAGAAGCTATATCCAAGGTTCCAATTTTAAATTATGTAATTTTAGGTAAAAATCAAGAAATTAGCACAAACTTAAAAATAGATGGAAGTATAGATGACCCTAAATTTCATACCGAAATTTTAACAGATACTCTAAAAACCCCTTTTAATCTTATTAAAAATATCATACAACTTCCTGCTAATTTACTTAATTAAAAATATTTAAAGTTTGTTTGAAAACTAAAACAAACTTTAAACTTACTCTTGCATTTTTTTTTATTTGTAATATACTTAAAAATGAAAATAAAAATAAGTATTTTAAAGGACTAAAAATGCAAATTACTTATACCTTAACAGATGAGTCCCCAGCTCTTGCGACTTATTCGTTTTTGCCTATAGTGAAAGCTTTTTTAAGTAGGGCACATATAGGAGTAAAAACCTCGGATATTTCTTTGTCTGGAAGGATTTTAGCTACTTTTAGTGAGTATTTAAAAGAGGAACAAAGATGTGAAGATGCTTTAGAGCTTTTAGGCGAGCTTGTCAAAAGATCGGATGCAAATCTTATTAAAACCCCAAATATTTCAGCTTCTATTCCTCAGCTTAAGGCGGCGATTAAAGAATTGCAAGATAAGGGTTATATGTTACCAAATTACCCAGATGAGCCAAAAAATGATGAAGAATTGCAAATTAAAACAAAATATCAAAAAGTTTTAGGTTCAGCGGTTAATCCTGTATTAAGACAAGGAAATTCGGATCGTCGTTCAACAAAAGCGGTAAAAGACTATGCAAAAAACAATCCTTATCGTGTGGTTGAGTTTAATCCAAACTCAAAAACTCGTGTTTCTTACATGAAAGAAGGGGATTTTTTCTCTAATGAAAAAGCGGTTTTAATCGATCAAGATTGTGTGGCTAATATAGAATTTACAAGCGTTGATGGTAAAAAAGAAATTTTAAAAGAGGGCTTAAAACTTGAAAAAAATGAAATTTTAGACGCTACTTTTATGGATGTGCAAAAACTTCAGGAATTTTATGCAAAAGAAATTAAAGCAAGCAAAGATGATGATGTGCTTTTTTCTTTGCATTTAAAAGCTACAATGATGAAAGTAAGTGATCCTATACTTTTTGGTTATGCGGTAAAAGTATTTTTTAAAGAATTATTTATCGAATTTCAAGATGAATTTGAAAAATTAGGTATTAATCCAAATAATGGTTTAAGTGAGCTTTTAAGTAAGATCGAAAATTCAAGCAAAAAAGATGAAATTTTAAAAAAATACAATGAAATTTTAGCTAAATCTGCAGATATTTCTATGGTAAATTCAGATAAAGGCATCACAAATCTTCATGTTCCAAGCGATGTTATCGTTGATGCTTCTATGCCTGCAATGCTTAAAAATGGCGCAAGATTGTGGGATAAGGAAGGTAAGGAAAAGGACACAAATGCCGTAATTCCTGATCAAACTTACGCAACTATTTATGAGGCGGTTATTGAAGATTTGCATAAAAATGGTACTTTAAATCCTTCAAAACTTGGCAGTGTATCTAATGTAGGTTTAATGGCTAAAAAAGCTCAAGAATATGGATCGCACGATAAAACCTTTGTGGCTAAGGAGGAGGGGACTTTTAAAATAGTTTCTAACGGTAAAGTTTTATTAGAACATAAGGTTAGAAAAGGTGATATTTATAGAGCTAATCAGGCTAAATTTGATGCGGTGTTAAATTGGATTGATTTAGGTATAGAAAGATCAGAACTTAGTGGAGCCGAAGCTATTTTTTGGTTAGATAGCAAAAGAGCTAGTAATAAAATCATGATAACTTTGGTACAAAATCGTTTAAAAGAAAAGGGTAAAAATATAGCCATTTTAACTCCAAAAGAAGCTTGTTTAAGAAGTTTAGAGTTAATCCGAGAAGGTAAAGATGTTATTTCTATCACGGGTAATGTTTTAAGGGATTATTTAACCGATCTTTTTCCTATTTTAGAGCTTGGAACAAGTGCAAAAATGCTTTCTGTTGTGCCTATGTTAAATGGTGGAGCTATGTTTGAAACAGGAGCAGGGGGTTCAGCACCTAAACAAGTAGAACAATTAGTCGAAGAAAATCATCTGCGTTGGGATAGTTTGGGTGAATTTTTGGCTTTGCAAGCAAGTTTGGAATTTTATGCAAATAAGTGTAGCAATCATAAAGCTAAGGTTTTAGCAGAATGTCTTGATGAGGCTATAGGCGAATGGCTTGAAAATAATAAAGCTCCATCAAGAAAAGTTAAAGAAGATGACAATAGAACAAGTCATTTTTACTTAGCAATGTATTTTGCAAATCATTTAGCAAGACAGGCAAGTGATATGGAGCTTCAAAGCTTTTTTAAAGATATTGCCCTAGAGCTTTCTTCTAATCAAGAAAAAATCAGAGCCGAATTTAACGATGCGCAAGGTGTGAAAGTGGATTTGGGTGGGTATTATAAATTTGATGATGAAAAAGCAAATAAAATCATGCGTCCAAGTGCAACTTTTAACGCTATTTTAGAAAAAATAGGACAAAGATGAAAATCACTGTTATAGGGGCTGGCAATGTAGGCTCAAGCGTAGCTTATGCTTTGATTTTAAGAGAAATAGCAAATGAAATTGTTTTAGTAGATATCAATGAGGATTTGCTTTACGCAAAAGAACTAGAGCTTACTCAAAGCATAGCTGCTTTAAATTTAAATATAGATTTACTTTGCACTAAAGATTATACTCATACCAAAAATTCAGATATAGTGCTTTTTAGTGCAGGTTTTGCTAGAAAAGATGGGCAAAGTAGAGAAGAATTGCTTCAGTTAAATACAAGCATTATGCTTGATTGCGCTAAAAAAATTAAAGATTTTACAGAAGATCCGCTTTTTATTATTTTAACTAATCCTGTGGATTTTCTACTTAATACTCTTTATGAAAGCGGAATTTTTTCATCAAAGAAAATTATAGCCATGGCAGGAGTTTTAGACAATGCAAGATTTAAGTATGAGCTTGCCAAAAAACTTAATGTCAAAATGTCAAGCGTGGATACAAGACTTATTGGTTTTCATAATGATGATATGGTTTTGGTAAAATCTTACGCAAGTGTTAAAAATAAAAATATAAGCGAATTTTTAAATGAAGAAGAATTTGAGGATTTAGAAAATGAAGTTAAAACAGGTGGAGCTAAAGTAATCAAACATCTTAAAACTTCAGCTTATTTAGCCCCTGCTAGTGCTTGTATAAGAATGCTTGAGTCCATAAGAAGTGGCGAGTTTTTACCCATGAGTGTGATTTTACATGGGGAATTTGGAGTGCAAAACAAAGCCTTAGGAGTTATGGCAAGATTAGGACTTGAAGGTGTAATTGAAATCATGAAAATGGATCTTAGTTTGCAAGAAAAAGACAAATTAGAAAAATCTTTAATCAAATATCAATATAAAGGAGAATAAATGAACATACATGAGTATCAAGCAAAAGCAATTTTTGCAGACAATGGCATCCCTACCTTAAAGGGAAAAGTTGCATTTAGCGTAGATGAAGCTGTATCTAATGCTAAAGAATTAGGCGGTAGTGTTTGGGCAGTTAAAGCTCAAATTCACGCAGGAGGCCGTGGTCTTGGTGGTGGTGTTAAAATCGCTAAGAATTTAGATGAGGTAAAAGATTACGCAAGTAAAATTTTAGGAATGAATTTAGTAACTCATCAAACAGGACCTGAAGGTAAGCTCGTGCAAAAACTTTATATAGAAAGTGGCGCTAATATAGTAAAAGAGTATTATTTGGCTATTTTATTTAATAGAATGGCAGAGCAAATTACCATTATCGCTTCAAGTGAAGGAGGGATGGATATAGAAAAAGTAGCCAAAGAAAGCCCTGAAAAAATTGCAAAAGTAGGTATTGATCCACAAATTGGATTTAAAATGTTTCATGGACTTGAAGTAGCGAGAGTTTTAGGACTTGATAAAGATGAAGGCAAAAAACTCATTTCTATGATAGCTAAACTTTATAAGCTTTACATGGATAAAGATATGAATATGCTTGAAATCAATCCTTTAATTAAAACTGCAGAAGGGGATTTTTATGCCCTTGATGCAAAATGCAGTTTTGATGATAGTGCGCTTTATCGTCATCCTGAGATTGCTGAACTTAGAGATATTACTGAAGAAAATCCTGCTGAAAGAGAAGCGGCTGAATTTGGCTTAAGCTATGTGAAATTAGATGGAGATGTAGCTTGTATGGTAAATGGTGCGGGTCTAGCAATGGCAACTATGGATATTATTAATTATAGTGGTGCAAAACCTGCAAATTTCTTAGATGTAGGTGGGGGAGCTTCTCCTGAAACTGTTGCAAAGGCTTTTGAAATCATTTTAAGAGATAAGAATGTAAAAGTTATATTTATCAATATCTTTGGTGGTATTGTTCGTTGTGATAGGATAGCAAATGGAATTTTAGAAGCTACTAAGAATGTTGAGGTAAATATTCCAATTGTAGTGCGTCTTGATGGCACTAACGCAGCAGAAGCAAAGACAATTTTAGATAATTCAAATCTTAAAAATATCAAAGCAGCAACCAATCTTAAAAACGGTGCAGAGCTTGTAAAAAGTTTAGTAGGATAAGGATAGAAAATGAGTATATTGGTTAATAAAAATACAAAAGTAATAGTTCAAGGTTTTACGGGTAAAGAAGCAACTTTTCACGCTGAGCAATGCATGGCTTATGGTACAAATATAGTTGGAGGTGTCACCCCTCATAAAGGCGGACAAACTCATTTAGGTAAACCAGTTTTTGATACCGTTGCAGATGCGGTTAAAGCAACAAAGGCTGATGTGAGCTTGATCTTTGTACCTGCTTTTGCTGTGGGTGATAGCGTGATTGAAGCAGCTGATGCGGGTATTAAGCTTGCAGTTGTAATCACAGAGCATACGCCTGTAAAGGATATGATGTTTGCTAAGCAATATGCTAATAAAAAGGGTATGAAAATCATTGGACCAAATTGTCCAGGTATTATCACTTCTGAAGAATGTAAGTTAGGTATTATGCCAGGTTTTATTTTTAAAAAAGGTTGCGTGGGGCTTATTTCAAAAAGTGGAACTTTAACTTATGAAGCTGCTAATCAGGTAGTTCAAGGTGGTTATGGAATTTCTACTGCAGTAGGAATTGGTGGTGATCCTATCATAGGTCTTGCTTATAAAGAACTTTTAAGTGAATTCCAAAAAGATGATGAAACTAAAGCTATTGTAATGATAGGTGAAATTGGTGGTAGTTTGGAAGTGGAAGCGGCTAAATTTATTAAAGAAAATATTAGCAAACCTGTGGTAGCATTCATTGCAGGTGCAACTGCTCCAAAAGGTAAAAGAATGGGGCATGCAGGTGCCATAGTAGGAAGTGCTGATGAAAGCGCTGCAGCTAAAAAAGAAGCTTTGAAAAGTTATGGAATTCATGTGGTGGATTCTCCGGCTTTAATTGGTGAAGAAATTCAAAAAATATTAGGTTAATAAAGGAAAAAACATGAGTATGACAGCTCCAAAAGATACCCCTGTTTGGGTAGATGAGCATAGATGTAAAGCATGTAATATTTGTGTTAGCTATTGCCCCGCTGGGGTTTTAGCTATGCGTGATGATGTGCATGCGGTTTTAGGACAAATGATAGAGGTGGTACACCCTGAATCCTGTATAGGCTGTACTGAGTGTGAGACACATTGCCCTGATTTTGCTATTATGGTGGCAAAAAGAGATGAATTTAAATTTGCCAAACTTACTGCTGAGGCTAAAGATAGAGCCGTAGCCGTAAAAAATAACAAATACAAAAAATTAGCATAGGAAAAATAATGAGAGAAGTTATAGCAACAGGTAATGTTTTAATCGCCAAAGCTGCGATTGATTGTGGATGTAAATTTTTTGGAGGTTATCCTATTACTCCTAGTAGTGAGATAGCTCATGAATTAAGCCATATGCTTCCTGCAAATGATGGAACTTTTATACAAATGGAAGATGAAATTTCAGGTATTAGCGTGGCTATTGGTGCGGCAATGAGTGGCGTAAAATCCATGACTGCAAGTAGTGGTCCTGGAATTTCTTTAAAGGCAGAGCAAATAGGACTTGCATTTATTGCTGAAATTCCACTTGTGATTGTAAATGTTATGAGAGGTGGTCCTTCGACAGGTCTTCCAACTCGTGTAGCACAAGGAGATTTGTTTCAAGCTAAAGCACCAACTCATGGGGATTTTGCAAGTATTGCTATTGCTCCTGCAAGTCTTGAAGAAGCTTATACAGAAACCATTAGAGCATTTAATTTAGCTGAAAAATATATGACTCCAGTATTTTTACTTATGGATGAAACTGTAGGGCACATGAATGGTAAAGCAGTTTTACCTGATTTAAAAGATATTAAAATTTATAACCGCAAAAAATTTGAAGGAGATAAAAAGGATTACAAGCCTTATGCAGCAGGAGAAAATGAGCCTGCAACTTTAAATCCTTTCTTTACAGGTTATCGTTATCATGTTACGGGACTTCATCATGGAGACATAGGTTTTCCAACTGAAGATGGAGTCATAGTGAAAAAAAATATAGAAAGACTCATAGGTAAAATTAAAAACAATCAAGAAGATATTTGCACTTATGAAGAATATATGCTTGATGATGCTGAATTTTTAATCATTGCTTATGGAAGCGTAAGTCGTTCAGCAAAAGAAGCTATACAAAGATTAAGAGAGCAAGGGATTAAAGTGGGACTTTTCCGTCCAATTACTCTTTATCCAGTGGCTGAGAAAAAAATTGCTGAAGTTGTAAGCAAATTTAAAAAAGTAATGGTAAGCGAGCTTAATATGGGACAATATCTTGAAGAGATTGAAAGAGTAACTTCGCGTCGCGATTTTATTAGCTTGCACCGTGCAAATGGTCGTCCTATCACTCCAAGTGAAATTATTGCTAAGGTAAAGGAGAATATATAAATGGCTTTTAATTATGATGAATATCTAAGAGTAGATAAAATGCCTACTCAGTGGTGCTGGGGATGTGGCGATGGTGTTGTTTTAAAATGTATTATCCGTGCAATAGAAAAACTTGGTTGGAATATGGATGATGTTTGTCTTGTTTCGGGTATAGGTTGTAGTGGTAGAATGAGTTCTTATGTAAATTGTAATACAGTTCATACAACTCATGGTAGAGCAATAGCTTATGCAACAGGTATTAAATTAGCCAATCCTAGTAAACATGTTATTGTAGTAAGCGGAGATGGGGATACTTTAGCAATTGGTGGAAATCATACTATACATGGTTGTCGTAGAAATATTGATTTAACCCACATTGTGATCAATAACTTTATCTATGGACTTACGAATTCTCAAACAAGCCCAACCACCCCAAAAGGTTTTTATACAGTAACAGCTCAATTTGGAAATATTGACCCTAATTTTGATGCGTGTGAATTAACTAAAGCTGCAGGGGCTTCTTTTGTGGCAAGGGGTAATGTGATCGAAGCTAATAAGCTTGAAAATTTAATTTATAAGGCTTTAGCGCATAAGGGTTATAGTTTTGTAGATGTTTTTTCAAATTGTCATATCAATCTAGGTAGAAAAAACAAAATGGGTGAAGCTGTAGCTATGCTTGATTGGATTAAAAATCGTGTTGTGGATAAAGCTAAATTTGAAAGCATGGATTTTAAAGAAAGAAAAGATAAATTTCCAACAGGAATTTTACATGAAGATAATTCTCAGCCAGAATACTGCCATGCTTATGAAGAAGTGCGTCGTGCGGCTAAAGAAAAAAGAATGGTGGATTTAGGAGCTTTAAAATGAAATATCAATTAAGATTTGGTGGTGAAGGCGGACAAGGTGTTATCACCGCAGGAGAAATTTTGGCAGAAGCAGCCATTAAAGAAGGTCGTCAAGCTTTTAAGGCTTCTACTTACACTTCACAAGTGCGTGGCGGTCCTACTAAGGTGGATATTATCATCGATGATAAAGAAATTTTATTTCCTTATGCTGTAGAAGGGGAAGTAGATTTTATGCTTTCGACTGCAGATAAGGGTTATAAAGGTTTTCGTGGGGGTGTAAAAGAAGGAGGTATCATAGTTGTAGAGCCAAATTTAGTACATCCTGAAAGCGAAGATTATAAAAAATGGCAAATTTTTGAAATTCCTATTATTACCATAGCTAAAGATGAGGTAGGAAATGTGGCTACTCAATCAGTTGTAGCACTTGCAATTGCTGCTTATATGAGTAAATGTATAGATTTAGATGTTTTAAAAGACACTATGCTTCATATGGTTCCTGCAAAAACTCGTGATGCAAATGCTAAAGCTTTTGATCTGGGTGTAAAATACGCTACTCAAGCAAAACCACATTCATAATAAATTCCGCACCATGCGGAATTTAACTTCAAAATTTTACACATTGCAAATAAAATTTAAATTTTAATTATTTTAATTTAGCTACTTTTAACGATTAAAATTTTATAATCAAAAACTTATATTTTCAAGGAAAATTAATGGATTTTTTTGATGAAATGTTTAATAAAACTCCAAAAGAAAAATTTATAGAAATTATACAAAATGGAAATTTAGGAGCCTTAGAAAAAGTTTTTGAGGAATTTTTTGCTGATCATATTGCTATGGTGGAACTTTTGGAAAAACAAGGTCTAACAGAAATGGATGTAAAAAATTTCATATTAGAAAATGGTGATTTCATAGAAGAAAGGCAAAATGATATTTATATAGAATTAGGTGCAAAAATTTTAGGACACGAAGGCTAAAATTGTTTAAAATAAGCCCCTATTTAATTTGTATTTTTTTTATTTTTAGTAATGTTTTAGCATCTGAACCAACTTTTGATTATACTTATAAATTTATACTTAAAAAAGATGAGAGAGCTAGTGTGCAGATTAAAGAAATAGGCTATGAAGATAAGGTACAAAATTTTGATTTTTATTGGACTTTGTTTGATAATACTAATATCATCGTACATTCGAAATTTCGCAAATATCCGCGTCAATTTGTGATGAGTTTAAGAAGAAATTTAGATTGGGTAACTCAAACTTTAATACCTGATTATACTAATCCACATATTGATAGAGCAAGGCTTATTTTAGAATTTAGTGGTTATAATAAAGGTTTGGCAACTTTTACGGTTTATATAGAAGATAAGGAATCTCGCTTAATGGTAGAATTTTTAGATCCGAGAAAAAAAGCTTTACAAAATCCACCTCAAAATAATCAGGTTGTTCCTATGATTAATTTTAACGAACCTCAGGTAAAACCATTAACAAACAAAGAAAATAATAATAGCAATTAACAAGGAAAAGATAGTGCAAAAAATAGATGAATTAATAAAACAGTTTTTACAAGAGCTTGGCTATGAACCTATTTTAAATATGCTTTCAAATGTAAAATCAGGAAAGAAATTACGTTCTAAATTATTATTAGCTATCGCAGATGAGAGTGAGATTGCTTTTAAAATTTGTGCAGCTATAGAATTGATACATCTTGCTAGTTTGTTACATGATGATATTATCGATGAGAGTGAATTAAGGCGTGGGGCAAGATCTGTTAATGCTGAATTTGGTACAAAAAATGCTCTTATGTTGGGCGATATTTTGTATTCAAAAGCCTTTTATGAATTAAGCAAAATGGATGCTAGATTTGCAAGTATTATTTCAGATGCTGTTGTAAAGCTTGCTATAGGCGAACTTATGGATGTTGATTTGGGAGAGAAATTTAATATCAATAAAGAAGCTTATTTGAAAATGATCTATAATAAAACAGCTGTTTTGATCGAAGCAAGTGCGAGATGCGGAGCTATTTTGGCTGGATTATATGAAAGAGATTTTGCAGAATATGGAAAAAATTTAGGACTCGCTTTTCAGATGATTGATGATATTTTAGATATTAAGAGTGATGAAAAAATTCTTGGAAAACCTGCTATGAATGATTTTAAAGAGGGTAAGACTACCTTACCTTATATTTATCTTTATGAAAATTTACAAGAACAAGATAGGATATATTTGCAGACTTTATTTAAAAAAGATTTAAATGAAAATGAAAAAGAGTGGGTAAAAATTAAATTTGAAGAACAAAAAGCTTTAGAAAAAGCTATTTTAGAAGCTAAAACTTATGCAAAAAAGGCTAGTAAAGCGATTGAAAAATATGATAATAACAAGCTTAATGATATTATTAAAGCTATGATAGATAGGGAATTTTAATGTATTATTGTATATCTTTTACTCATAAAAATACAGATATTGCCTTAAGGGAAAAGTTAAGCTTTTCCAATGAAGCTAAAAAAAGTGAGTTTTTAAAAATCATTAGCACTCATGAAAATATTGAAGAATGTTTGGTTATAAGTACTTGCAATCGTGTTGAAATTGTTGCTTTTGTAAAAATGGCCTGTGCGGAGTTTATTGTTAAATCTTTGGCTTTGCTTTGTGATGTGGATAAAGATATTTTACTTGAAAAAGCTGATATTTTTGAAGATAGTGGAGCAATCCATCATCTTTTTTCCGTAGCAAGTTCTTTGGATAGTTTGGTGGTTGGAGAAACTCAGATAGCGGGGCAATTAAAAGATGCCTTTGCTTTTGCCGTAAAAAATAATTTTTGCGGAGTACATCTTTCAAGAGCAGTGCATAGTGCTTTTAAATGTGCTGCTAAGGTACGCAATGAAACTCAAATTTCTAAAAATCCTATTTCTGTAGCTAGCGTTGCCGTGGCAAAAGCAAAAGAACTTGCAGATTTAACGCAAAAAAAAGCTGTTGTTATTGGAGCTGGAGAGATGGGAGAACTTGCGGCAAAACATTTAATTGCTGCGGGTGCTAAAGTGATTATTTTAAATCGTGATTTACAAAAAGCTAAAGATTTGTGTGAGAGACTTGGTGTTTTAAGCGAATATGATAGTTTAGAAAATTTAAAAAAATATTTAAATCAATACGAGTTTTTTTTCTCAGCTACCAATGCACCAAATGCTATTATTACAAATTCTCTAATAGAAGAACTTCCTTATAAGAGGTATTTTTTTGATATTGCAGTTCCAAGGGATATTGATATCAATGAAAATGAAAATATATCTGTTTTTGCCGTAGATGATCTTGAGATTGTGGTTCAAAAAAATTTAGCGCTAAGAGAACAAGAAGCTCGTATGGCTTATGGGATAATAGGTCGTGAAACAAGTGAATTTTTTAGATATTTAAACGATTTGGCTTTGATGCCTATTATCAAAGCTATACGCTTGCAAGCTAAAGAATATGCAGATAAACAACTTGAAATTGCGTTAAAAAAAGGATATTTGAAAAAATCTGATAAAGAAGAAGCTAGAAAGTTGATTCATCAAGTTTTTAAGGCTTTTTTACACACACCTACTGTGAATTTGAAACATTTACAAGGTAAAATGCAAAGCGATACAGTGATTAATGCTATGCGTTATGTTTTTGATTTGCAAAATAATCTTGAAGGTTTAAATCAATATAAATGTGAATTTGATATGGAGAATAATGATGAGATTTACTAAATTTTATGCACCAAGTTTAAAAGAAGCGCCAAAAGATGCGAGTTTGCCTAGTCATATTTTTTTAACGCGTGCGGGTTTTGTAGAACAAATTGGTAGCGGACTTTATAATTTCTTGCCTTTAGGAAAAAGAGTTTTAGACAAGATTAAAAATATAGTTAAAGAAGAAATGGATAAGGCTGGAGCACAAGAAGTAAATCTTAGTTTTATCACTCCTGCAAGTTTGTGGCAAGAAAGTGGGCGTTATAATGTTTTTGGAAAAGAGCTTTTGCGTTTTAAAGACAGAAAAGAAAATGAATTTGTTTTAGGTCCAACACATGAAGAAGCTATGCTTTCTTTGGTAAAAAACAAAATCACAAGCTATAAACAACTTCCTTTGCATTTATATCAAATTGGACTTAAATTTCGTGATGAAGCAAGACCTAGATTTGGGCTTTTAAGATGTCGTGAATTTTTAATGAAAGATGGATATAGTTTTCATGCCAATGAAGAAGATTTAGGGCGTGAGTTTGAGCTTATGTATAAAACTTATTCTCAAATTTTACAAAGAATGGGGCTTGATTTTAGAGCAGTTGAAGCTGATAGTGGGGCTATTGGTGGAAGTGGTTCTAAGGAATTTATGGTTTTGGCAAAAAATGGGGAAGATGATATTTTAATTTGTGAAAATTGTGATTATGCGGCCAATGTTGAAGCTGCAAAAAGAGCTAAAAAAACTTGTCAAGATGAGCGTCCTGAAGCAAATTATGCAAGTAAATTTCACACTCCAAATATTAAAACTATAGATTCTTTAGCACAATTTTTTAAAATCAATGCTTTTTATACGATTAAAGCAGTGGTAAAAAAAGCTATTTATGAAAATGAAAGCAAATTAGTTGTGTTTTTTATAAGAGGAAGTGATGATTTACAAGAAATCAAGGCACAAAATGCTTGTAGTGCCCTTGAACTAGTCGATGCGAGCGAAGAAGAATTGGAAAAAGCTGGTTTAGCAGCTGGTTTTATAGGTTTTGTGGGATTAAAAGATATAGATTTTTATATAGATTTTGAGCTTGAAAATGAAAAGCAAATGATTATGGGTGCGAATGAAAAAGATTATCATTTAATCGGTATTGATGTTGTAAATTTAAACAAAGATCGTTTTAAAGATTTGATTGAAGTTAAAGAAGGGGATTGCTGTGCTAAATGTGGAGCAAAATTAAAACAAAGCAAAGGTATAGAAGTAGGGCATATTTTTAAACTAGGACAAAAATATTCTAAAGCGATGAATGCAAATTTTTTAGATGAAAATGGCAAAAGTCAGCCTTTTTACATGGGATGTTATGGCATAGGTGTTTCACGCTTATTGGCTGTAGCTATTGAAGCAAGTCATGATGAAAAAGGATGTATTTGGAATAAAACTTTAGCTCCTTTTGTGCTTGAAATTATTGTTTCAAATCTCAAAGATGAAAAGGCTTTAGAGTTTGCTAATAAGCTTTATGAGGATTTAATTAATCTTGGATTAGAAGTATTGCTTGATGATAGAAATGAGCGTTTTGGGGTTAAAATGAATGATTTTGAACTTATGGGCTTTCCTTATGCGTTAGTTATTGGTAAAGGATTAGAAAATAATGAAATAGAGCTTATCCAAAGAGAAGGTTTGATAAAAGAACTTATAAAAACTGATGAACTTATGGAAATTCTTAAAAAGAAAGTGTTATGAATTATAAATTAAGTTTAAGTCCTTTATTTGTACTTGAAATTATTGCAAGTATACTTTTTATAGTGTTTTTTGGTTTTGGTAATTTTTTATTTTTCATACTTTTGAGTATGATTTTTGGGGTGGTTTTATTGGGAATTTTTTGGAAAAATATGCTTGAATTTCAAATGGGTGGCTTAAAGGATATGTTAACACAATTTTCTTTTGTTATCGCAGGGTTTTTGCTTATTTTTCCAGGGATTATTACAAGTGTTTTTGGAATTTTTGTATTTTTCTTTGGTATTGCTTTAAAATTAATAACTAAATCAAAATATCAATACACTAAGCAAGAGTATCAAAATTCTAATGAAGAAATCATTGATGTTGAAATTATAGAGGATAGAAAATGAAGCTTATTATCGCAACAAGAAAAAGTCAATTAGCTCTTTGGCAAAGTGAACATGTAGCCCAAATTTTAAAAAATACACATCAAATTGAAGTGCTTTTAGAAGGTTTTAAAACAAAAGGTGATGTTTTGCTTGATTCTCCTTTGGCAAAAATTGGTGGTAAAGGACTTTTTACAAAAGAACTTGAAGAAAGTATGTTAAGAAAAGAAGCACATTTAGCGGTGCATAGTTTAAAAGATGTACCTAGTTTTTTTCCTCAAGGTTTAGTTTTGGCAGCGGTAAGTAAAAGAGAGCAAAGCAATGATGCCATGCTAAGTCAAAATTATAAAGATTTTCTTTCTTTGCCAAAAGGTGCAAAAATAGGCACTACTAGTCTTAGACGCAAGATGCAGCTTTTATTATTAAGACCTGATTTAGAGATTATTTCTTTGCGTGGTAATGTTAATTCTCGTATAGAGAAATTAAAAAATAATGATTTTGATGCGATTATTTTAGCTATGGCGGGAATTAAACGCTTAAATTTAGATAAGCAAGTGAATTTTGTTTATGAATTTAGCAAGGATGAGCTTATTCCTGCGGCTTCTCAAGGAGCTTTAGGTATAGAAAGCATAAATGATGAAAAAATTTTAGAACTTTTAAAATGTTTAAATGATGAAAATGCTTTGATTGAAACAAGCATTGAAAGAGAATTTATTGCTACTTTAGAAGGGGGTTGTCAAGTTCCTATAGGTATTAATGCAGAGCTTTTAGGAGACGAAATTTGTGTGCGTGCGGTACTTGGACTACCCGATGGAAGTGAAATTTTAAAAGATAAAAGAATGATTAAAAAGAATGATTTTAAAGGTTTTGGAGAGAGTTTGGCTAAAGAATTTATTACTAAAGGTGCTAAAGAACTTTTAAAAAAAGCTGAGAGTATGATATGAAAGAATTTATTCAAATTTTAAAAGAAAATGATCTTTTAAGGGTAATTGAAGAGCCTGTAGATGTAGATCTTGAAATCGCTCATTTAGCTTATATAGAAGCCAAAAAAGGAGAAAAAGGTAAGGCTTTATTGTTCAAAAACCCTATAGATAAAAAATTAAACAAACAATATAAATTTCCTGTTCTGATGAATACTTTTTGTAGTGAAAAGGCTTTAAATTTGGCTTTTGGGCGTGATTATGAAGAGGTGGCTGAAGAAATTTCAAAACTCACCAAGCTTCACATTCCTACAAGTTTTAAAGCAAAAATGGATTTTTTTATGAATTTGTTAAGTTTTAAAAATGTTCCTCCTAAAAGACTGAAAAAAAATAAAGCCTTGTATGATTATGAAATTTTAAACTCACTTGAAGAACTTCCAGTGCTTAAAACTTGGGAAGATGATGCGGGTAAATTTATCACCATGGGGCAAGTTTATACACAAAATTTAGATAAAACTCAAAATAATCTTGGAATGTATCGTTTGCAAATGAGTGATAAAAATGAACTTTTAATGCATTGGCAAATTCATAAAGATGGAGCAAATTTTTATCACGAATACAAAAATGCTGGTTTTAAAAAAATGCCTGTAAGTATAGCCATAGGTGGAGATCCGCTTTATATTTGGTGTTCTCAAGCACCTTTACCTAAGGGAATTTTTGAACTTTTGCTTTATGGTTTTATTAAAAAAACTCCTGTAAAACTTACTCCTTGTGAAAATGGTATTTTTGTACCTTATGATAGTGATGTGGTTATTGAAGGTTATGTGGATTTAGAAGAGTTTAAAATCGAAGGTCCTTTTGGAGATCATACAGGTTTTTATACTCCTGCTGAACTTTTTCCTGTAATGAAAGTAGAAAAAATTTATGCTAAAAAAGATGCGATATATCAAGCAACGGTTGTAGGAAAGCCTCCTTTAGAAGATAAGATTATGGGGCTTGGTACCGAAAGAATTTTTTTACCCTTGCTTCAAACTTCGGTGCCTGATTTACTTGATTATAATATGCCCGAAAACGGAGTTTTTCATAATCTTATCTTAGCAAAAATCGATGCAAAATATCCTGCTCATGCGCAACAAATCATGCATGCATTTTGGGGAGTGGGACAAATGAGTTTTGTTAAACATGCAATTTTTGTGGATAAAAATGCACCTTCTTTGAAAGATTATGATGCTTTAATTCCTTATATTTTAGATCGTTTTAATACAAATAAAATTTTAATTTCAGAAGGAATTTGTGATCAATTAGATCATGCTTCACCTAATTCTTGTTTTGGAGGTAAAGCAGGACTTGATGCTTGTAAAGAAACACAAGTGGAAGAGCTTGAAATTTTAGAAGATGAAAAATTACTAGAGCTTTTTAAAACTAAGGTAGAGCTTTTAAATTTAAAGCAATTTTATAAAGAAAGTAAAAGTCCTATAGTTTGTATTTTGCTTGATAAAAAAGAAAAAATCGAACAAAGTTTTGATAAACTTTTAGAATTTAAAAAACATTTTAGGATTTTAGTATTTTTAGATGCTGAAAATAGGCTTGAAAATCCTTATATGCTTGTTTGGCGTGTGGTAAATAACATAGATGCTAAAAGAGATATTTTTATCAAAGAAGAAAGACTTGGAGTAGATGCAAGTGCTAAGGGTGAGGCTGAGGGTTATTTAAGAGCTTGGCCTAAGCAAACAGATTGCACTAAAAGCGTGATAGAAGATTTAATCTTGCGTAATATTTTAGAAAACAATCCAGATCTTTTTAATAAATTTGAAATTTTTTAAGATAATTGAGATTTTTTTAAAATTTTGGCACAGTTTTTGCTTATTGTTTTTTATATTGAAAAATAAATTTTTCTTTATAGGGTGTTCATAATTTTATAAATTTGTCGATATAAGCTTTTAACTAGCAATAGGAAATTTTAAAAAGGATTTTAAAATGGAAATATCGAAGGCAAATGGACAAATGGATACAACTTTGACAAATATCAGTCAAAGATCAAATGGGGCGCAGGCTAGTTCAAACATTCAAACCGATAGAAGTCAAGGCCAAGGAGGCGATGATGGACAACAACAAGGTATGGGTGAAAAGTTAGCTGATATTGCAAAAAAACTAAATGAGCAAATGGACTCTTTAGATACTAATGTTCGTTTTGGTTATAGCGATAAAATTGGTTCTATGTATATTAGCGTGACTGAAAAAAGTACTGGAAGGGAAATTCGTCAAATTCCTAGTGAAGAAGCTATGAGATTAGCTGAATATTTTAGGGATGTGATAGGAATGATATTTGATAAGGAGAGTTAAAAATGGCATTTGGTAGTCTATCTAGTTTAGGATTTGGTTCTGGGGTTTTAACTCAGGATACTATAGATAAATTAAAAGAAGCAGAGCAAAAAGCTCGTATAGATCCTTATACTAAAAAAATTGAAGAAAATACAACCAAACAAAAAGATTTAACAGAAATTAAAACTAAACTTTCCACTTTTCAAACAGCTGTATCATCTTTAGGGGATTCTACAGCTTTTGCTAAAAGAAAGGTTATAGCGAGTATTACTGATAATCCTCCTGCAAGTCTTACGGCAACTTCAGGTGTTGCTTTGCAAAGTATGAATATCAATGTAACTCAACTTGCTCAAAAAGATGTGTATCAAAGCAAGGGTTTGGCAAATGATACAGGTATAATTAATGCAAATTTGCAAAATCCTACTAATTTAACTTTTTTTTCTAATGGGAAAGAATATACAGTTACTATAGATAAAAATACAACCTACAGTGATTTAGTTGATAAGATCAATGATGCTTCGGGTGGAGAAATTGTCGCTAAGATGGTAAATACAGGTGAAAAAGATGCACCTTATCGTTTAACTTTAACTAGCAAGGAAACAGGTGAAGACAGTGCCATAAGTTTTTATCCAGGTAAAAAGGATGCTGATGGGAAATATCAAGTTGATGAAAATGCTAAAGGTGTTTTTGAAAGTCTTGGTTGGAAACTCGATGATAAAGCCTTAGGTGCTGAAGGCTTTGATCCTGCTAAAAGTAAAAAAGGCGTTGGTATTATTGATGACGAAGAAAACCCTTTGCATATTCAAACAGCGCAGGATGCTAAATTTACCATGGATGGTATTAAGATGACAAGATCGAGTAATACTATAACCGATCTTGGTGTTGGTATGACCCTGACTTTAAACAAAACAGGTGAAATTAATTTTAACATTGAACAGGATACTGAATCTATTACTAAAGCTATGCAAGATATGGTTGATGCTTATAATGATTTAGTGTTAAATCTTAATGCCGCTACAGATTATAACAGTGAAACAGGAACTAAAGGTTCTTTACAAGGCGTAACTGAAGTAAATTCTATACGTTCAAGTATTATTTCAAAACTTTTTGAATCTCAATCTGTTGATGGTACTGTTGAAGATGATAATGGAAATAAAGTAAGTGCTAAAGTAATGCTTTCTTTACAAGATTATGGTTTAAGCATGACTGAGTCAGGAACTTTAAATTTTGATTCTTCGGCTTTTGAAAGTAAAATGAAAGAAGATCCGGATATAGCCGAGAGCTTTTTTTCAGGTGTTACTCAATATAAAGATATAAATTATACTGGTGATTTGATTAAAGAAGGTAGTCTTAATAAATATTTAGGCACAGAAGAGGAAGAAGGTAAGGGTATAAGTTTTTCTTCGGGAAAATTTCAAATAGTTACAAATTTTGAAACTTATGATTTATCTAAAAATGCCGATGGAACTGATTTTAAATTAACAGGAAAAACCGAACAAGAGATGCTCCAAAATCTAGCTGATCATATCAATAGTAAAGGCATTGAAGGTTTAACGGTTAAAGTTGAAACCTATAATCAAAATGGTGAAAAGGGATATAAGCTTAATTTTAAAACAGATGGAAGTTCTGATTTTGCTATTAAAGGGGATAATGAATTTCTTAAACAATTTGGCTTAAGTCAAACAAATATCACAGCTGAAGCAGTTGAAGGTGTAGGTGTTTTTGCTCAGCTTAAAACAACCTTGCAAGGCATAACAGGCACAGATGGCTCCTTAACAAAATATGATGAGAGTTTGACCAATGATACTAAATCTTTAAATGAAACTAAGGATTCAACTCAAGCTATGATTGATACAAGATATGAAACCATGGCAAATCAATGGTTGCAATATGAGAGTATCTTAAATAAACTCAATCAACAGTTATCAACTGTAACTAATATGATCAATGCAGCAAATAATTCAAGCAATAGTTAAGGATAAAAAAGATGCAAAATAGTTTAGCTTACAATGCTTATTCTCAAAATCAAGCGGGGATAGAATCTCCGCAAAAACTTATTGAAATGCTTTATGAAGGGATTTTGCGTTTTTGTGCAAGAGCTAAAGTGGCAATAAGAAATGAGGATATAGAGCAAAGAGTGTATTTTGTAAAAAGAACCACAGCTATTTTTATAGAGCTCATTAATACTTTAGATTATGAAAAAGGCGGAGAAGTGGCGCATTATTTAAGCGGACTTTATACAAGAGAAATTCAACTTTTATCTTTGGCAAATTTAGAAAATAACGAAGAGAGAATCAATGAAGTTATAAATGTAACCAAAGGTTTACTAGAAGCTTGGAGAGAAGTGCATAGCAATGAAACAGTGGCTCAGTGATTTTAAACTTGCATTAATCCAAGAAGATGTCAATAAACTTGAAAATTTACTTGATGAACTTGATATGAAAGCTTTTATTAAAAATTTAGCCAAAAAATCGCCTTCAGAAGATTTTTTAAAAGAAAATGCAAATGATGTATTTTATCAAGTTCAAGCTCTTTTGCAAGAAGCTGTTATACTGATTGAACAAAAGAAAAAAACAAAAGCCGTTGAAATTCAAAAATTTCAAAAAGCGTTGACATATTTTAAATCTTAAAAAAGCATAGCGATAAGCCGAGTTCTGTCTTGAATGCTCATTTATCTAGTTTTGTTTTTGCAAACAAAATCAAGCGAAGGGTTAAAACAAAGACGCTAACCATCCCTTCTTGCTGCACATTGGGTTTACATAGCCGAAATTGTTACCAAAATCGCTGGTGGGCTTTTACCCCGCCGTTTCACCTTTTCCACTTGCGTGGTAGTTTTCTTTCTGTTGCACTATCCCTTAGGTTACCCTAGCCATCTGTTAGATGGAATGTTTGTCTTTAGCAGCCCGGACTTTCCTCTTCTAAAAAGAAGCGAGCATTTACTATGCTTTAAATTTGGATTTTAACGTAATTTTACTTATTTTTTCATCAAATAAAATAATTTTATTGTGATATCAATCAAAATTTGATAAAATTATTTTTTATTTTTTAACAAAGGAAATTTATGGCATCTTATTCAATGGGTGATTTAAAAAAGGGACTTAAAATAGAAATCGATGGAATTCCTTTTAAAATAGTTGAGTATCAACATGTAAAACCAGGCAAAGGTCCTGCTTTTGTGCGTATTAAAATCAAATCTTTTATTGATGGTAAAGTACTTGAAAAAACTTTCCATGCAGGTGATAAATGTGAAGCTCCAAATTTAGAAGATAAAACTATGCAGTATCTTTATGATGATGGTGAAAATTGCCAATTTATGGATACACAAACATATGAACAAGTAGCTATCAGTGATGATGATGTAGGTGAGGCAAAAAAATGGATGCTTGATGGTATGATGGTAGATGTGCTTTTCCACAATGGTAAAGCTATCGGCGTAGAAGTTCCACAAGTTGTTGAACTCAAAATCATCGAAACAGCTCCAAATTTTAAGGGTGATACTCAAGGATCAAATAAAAAACCAGCTACATTAGAAACAGGTGCAGTAGTGCAAATTCCTTTTCACGTGCTAGAAGGTGAAGTTATACGCGTTGATACTGTGCGTGGTGAGTATATAGAAAGAGCGAACAAGTAATACAAAAAAGCTTTTGGACTATTCCAAGGCTTTTTTAAATTTATATAAAATTTATTTTGTTACTTAATTTCTCATTCCATTCTTAAAAATATTTTTTTAAACTTTTCTTCAATTTAAAATTTCTATAATATTTCTAATTTATATTGTGGAGATGGTTGATGGAATGGTTACTTCTTGCTTCTATACCTTTGATTGTTTTAGGTTTTGCTTTAAAGATTAACCCCTTTTTAGTGGTAACTTCAGTTGGAATTTATGCTGGACTTGTTTCAGGTTTTGATTTTGTTAAGGTTGTTAGTGATATAGGAAAATCTTTTGTAGATAATCGCTATGTTGCTATAATTTGGCTTATTTTACCTTTACTTGCTGTTTTGGAACGCAAAGGCTTAAGAGAGCAGGCTAAAAATTTAATATCCAAAATAAAAGTTGCCAGTACAGGACGAATTTTAATGTGTTATTTTGTTTTTAGACAAGTTACTGCAGCTTTAGGGCTTTTATCTTTAGGTGGACATGCGCAGATGATAAGACCTTTAATAGCCCCTATGGCGGAAGCTGCAGCTAAGCTTAAATTTAAAAACTTAACACATAAAGATAGTCAAAAAATCAAAGCTTTTTCTGCGGGAACGGATAATGTTGCTGTATTTTTTGGAGAGGATATTTTTATAGCCGTGCATTCTATTTTATTTATTAAAGCTTTTTATGAGAGCAATGGTATTATTGTTGAGCCATTGCATTTATCAGTTTGGGCTATACCAACTGGAATTTTGGCTTTAATTATCCATTGTTCTAGACTTTATTTATTTGATAAAAGATTAGAAAAAACTTATAAAGGGTTGAGTGATGATAAGTCTTGATTTGCTTTATTATATTGTAGGAATTTTATTTTTAGTTTTTGGAATTTTAAGTTTTTCTAATCAAGCTAAAGATATAAAATCAAGAATAAGCGGCGGGGTATTCTGGATAAGTTATAGTTTTACTTTTTTACTAGCAGGAGTTTTGCCTCATTTTGTGATGGGTTGTATAGTGATTTTACTAGCACTTATAGCAGGATTTAATTTATTAAAACCAGCAAAGATTGAAGTTAGCAAAGAAGAAAAAGAATATGAGATAAAACATGCAAATATTTATAAAAATAAACTTTTTATTCCTGCTTTAATGGTTCCTTTGATTACACTTATTGGGACTTTTTTATTTCCCTATTTGAGTTTTTTTGAAAATAAAAATGCTACATTGATGGCTTTGATTATAGGTATAATTATTTCTTCAGTGGTTGCTTGTTTTATGTTTAAGGCTTCTCCTAAAAGAGCCGTTAAGGATGCAGCACATACTATGGATCACATTAGTTGGGCGGCGCTTTTGCCGCAAATTTTGGCTACACTTGGAGTAGTTTTTGTTTCTACGGGAATGGGCGATCAAGTATCTAAACTTTTATCTAGTTATATTAGTTTAGATAATGCTTTTATTGCAGTAGCTGTGTATTGTATTGCTATGGCGCTTTTTACTATAGTAATGGGCAATGCTTTTGCAGCCTTTCCTGTGATTACTGCTGCTATTGCTTTGCCGATTTTAATCATACAAATGCATGCAAATCCTGCTATTATAGGTGCGATTGGAATGCTTAGTGGATTTTGCGGAACTTTAATGACGCCTATGGCTGCAAATTTTAATATAGTTCCTGCGGCACTTTTAAATTTAGATGATAAAAATGGCGTAATTAAAGCCCAGTTTATGTCAGGACTTGTTTTGCTTGTAGCTAATATCTTTTTAATGTATTTTTTAGCTTTTAGATTTTAAGGAGAAACAATGGAAAAATTTATAAAACAATTTAGCTTTATTGCACTAGAAAATATTTTTAGAGAATTGCCAAATAAAATCACACATTCTTTTAATGATATCAATGATATTAAACCGCCAAAACTTATGTATCCTATATTTTATGGTTCTTATGATTGGCATTCTAGCGTGCATTCTCACTGGCTTTTGGTGAAAATTTTAAAAGATTTTTCTCATTTTGCCCCAAAGGATGAAATCATCAAAGCCTTAGATTCTCAATTTAGCAAAGAAAAAGCAGAAGGAGAGCTTAAGTATCTTCAAAACCCTGCGCACAAAGGTTTTGAAAGACCTTATGGATGGGGATGGTTTTTAAAACTGGCTTTGGAGATAAATTTACTTGCTAAGGAAAATGACAAAGCTGAAATTTGGGCTAAAAATTTAGAAGGCATAGCTGATTTTTTTGTTAAAGAATTTAAGGAGTTTTTGCCTAAGATGGATTATCCTATACGAGTTGGAACTCATTTTAATAGCTCTTTTGCTTTGTATTTTGCTTTAGAATATGCAAGATTTAAAAAAGATCAAGAATTGGAGTATTGCATCATCCAAAGTGCTAAAAAGTGGTTTTTAAATGATAAAAATATGCAAGCTTTAGAGCCTTGTGGAGATGAGTTTTTATCTCCTGTTTTGATGGAAGCAGTGCTTTTAAGTGCTGTTTTACCTAAAAATGATTTTGTAAAATTTTTTAAAGCATATTTGCCAAATTTAGAAGCAAAAGAGCCTGCAACTTTATTTACTCCTGTGAGTGTGAGTGATAGGAGCGATGGTAAAATAGCACATCTAGATGGGCTAAATTTAAGTCGTGCTTGGTGTTTTAAAATACTTTCAAATTTTTGCGATGAAAATTTAAAAATTCTTTTAAGAAGTAATGCTACAGAGCATTTTGATAAAGCCATAGCTCATATAGAAGATGATTATCTTGGGTCGCATTGGCTAGGAAGCTTTGCTTTGCTTGCTATGGATGTGGATATTTTATAAAAATTTCATAAGATGAGTAAATTTGTTACTAAATAGATATTTTTTAAATTTAGATTTTGTTTTTATGCTTTGAAAAATATATTTTTTGATATTATAAGCCCTATAATATTTTAAAGGATGATAATGGTTTTTTTAATCATCTCTAGTATTATAGTGGCTATTATTTTGGGCTATATTACTAGACATAATGTTGGAATTTTTGCTATGATTTTTGCTTATATTATAGGAGCTTTTTTTATGGATTTAGCTCCTAAAAAAATCATAGCTTTTTGGCCTATTTCTATATTTTTTGTTATTTTTGCTGTTTCATTGTTTTATAATTTTGCAACCGTAAATGGAACTCTTGAAAAATTAGCTGGACATTTGATGTATCGTTTTGCTAATCATCCTTATTTGCTTCCTTTTGTTATTTTTGTGGTTAGTGCTATTATAGCTGCTTTAGGAGCAGGTTTTTATACGGTTTTGGCTTTTATGGCACCACTTACTTTTTTACTTTGTGATAAAATCGGTTTAAGCAAAATTGCTGGAGCTATGGCTATAAACTATGGTGCTTTGGGAGGAGCAAATTTTATGACTTCTCAAAGTGGGATTATTTTTCGAGGATTAATGGAAAATTCAGGCATTGAAGCAAATGAAGCTTTTGTAAATTCTAGTATTATTTTTGCTTTTACTATAATTTTGCCTATTGTGGTATTATCTTTTTTTGTGTTTAATGCTTTTAAAAATAATATAAAAATCAGTGTTATTTCAAAACCTGATTCATTTGATTATAAACAAAAAACTACTTTAATTCTTATGTTTATAATGATTGTTGTTGTTTTAATCTTTCCTGTGCTAAATATTATTTTTCCACATAATGAGACAATTAGTTATTTTAATAAAAAAATAGATATAGCTATGATAGCCATGATTTTTGTTGCCATTGCTTTATTTTTAAAATTGGCCGATGAGAAACAAGTTGTTGCTTTAATTCCTTGGGGAACCTTGATAATGATTTGTGGAGTAGGGATGTTAATTAGCATAGCGGTTGAAGCAGGGGCTATAAAATTATTTTCAGATCTTGTAGAAAATGAGATTAATGTAATTTTTATTCCGTTAATAATGTGCGCTATTGCAGCTTTTATGTCGCTTTTTTCAAGTACTTTGGGCGTGGTTACTCCAGCGCTTTTTCCTATAGTTCCAAGCATTGCTGCAAGCAGTGGGTTAAGCGAGGTATTGCTTTTTTCTTGTATTGTTGTAGGGGCTCAAGCTTCTGCTATTTCTCCTTTTTCTTCTGGAGGAAGTTTAATTTTAGGATCTTGTCCTGATAAATATAAGGAAAAATTATTTAAAGATTTGCTTATTAAGGCTGTGCCTATAGGATTTATAGCGGCGATTTTAGCTACTATTATAATGAGTTTTATTTTATAAGGATAATTTAATGAAGATTGATACTCACGCACATATATTTTTGAAAAAGTTAAATACGGTTGCAAATGCAAGATATAAGCCTGATTATGACGCTAGTTTTAAAGATTATAAAGCAAATTTAGATCATTATGATTTTGATAAAGGGGTTTTAGTTCAGCCAAGTTTTTTAGGTGTTGATAATGAATTTTTGCTTCAGAGTATCGAAAAAGATGAAAATATAAAAGCTATAGTTGTAGTTGATGAAGGTATTAAATTTGATGAGCTTAAAAAACTAAAAGAAAGAAAAGCTTGTGGAGTTAGATTAAATTTAATTGGCAAAGAATTGCCAAATTTTAAAAGTATGGTTTGGACTCAATTTTTTGAAAATTTAAGTAAGCTTAAAATGCAAATAGAAATTCAAAGAGATTTAGATAATAATCTTGTTGATATTGTTGAAAATTTAATTCCTTATGGTTGTAATATCGTTATCGATCATTTAGCAAGAGCTAATGCAAACTTAACAAATTTAGAGGATCTAATTTGTTTAAAAAACTCTAGAATATTTTTTAAAATTAGCGGTTTTTATAGAGCAAAAATAGACTATGTTAATAATGAACAAGCTGTAAAATTTGCAAAGAAAATATATGAAATTTTAAAAGAACATTTTCCACTTAGCAATTTTGTTTTTGGAAGCGATTGGCCACATACAAATTTTGAATCAAATGTTAATTTTTTATCGGCTCTAGTAGCTTTTAATGAAGTTGTCGTATCTAAAAAAGAACAAGAGCAAATTTTAGGGGATAATGCTTGTGCTTTATTTGACTTTTAAGCTTTTTGTTTTATCCTAAAGATGTATTTTGCAATGCGTTCAAAATGCACTCTTAGATAAGGTTTGTAAATTACAAAACCACCTAAAAGTCCTAAAATGCTTCCTATTACGACATCAATTAAACGAGCGAGTATTAATGTATCTGCATTTTCACTCATAAAATTAGCTGCTTCTGAAAGATAAGTAGCATAAGGAGTAAAGAAAATCATAGCCAAAGCATAGTTTCGATTGACTAAAAATTGTCCTATAAAAAACAAAGACATCATAAGTAAAACAAGCTCTATATCGTGAAATTGTTTAGATAAAAGCCACCATGCAAAACATACTCCTAAGGCCGTTCCTATGATGCGTTGAATTTGTTTAATCCATATAGAATTTAAAGTTACACCTTGCATAATAGCTGTGCAAGAAATGGCTATCCAATAACTTCTTTCAAGTTCTAAAAAAGTTCCTATAAATATAGAAAAAGCCACAAAAGAACCCATGATCAAAGAATCCACAAAAACTGCATCAAAACCTATGTATTCTCTAGGTGGAATTTCGCTAGGTAAAGCATTTTTAAATCCATAAATCACAACGATAGAATATAACAAAGCCATTAAATTAGCTACCATTGCCCCAAGAAAAACAAGACCCACTAAAAAGATAAAATCCTTAGCTTCAAAAGGAGAATAAGCTCCTAAAACACAAGAAAATACAAAGAAAAAATATCCAGGTGCACCAATGTTATAATATCTAATTAAAATAGAACTTCCCATGGCCACAAGTCCTATAGGGATGAAGACAAAAATTGCAGGCAAAAAATGGGTTAAAATTCCTAAGAAAAAACTAGAAACTATGCCAAAAGAACAGCACATCACAACAGCCATTCTATGATATAAAGGAGTGTTTGGAACATATAAAAAAGACAAAGCTCCTATCATGGCAATGAGTCCATAGTTTAATTTTCCAAAAAATACACTAAGCCCTAAAACTATACCCACGCCTAAAGCCGCAAAAAAAGGCATTTGCCAAACTTGTTCGCTTGAATTTAATTTAGCAATTTCTTTAAAGTGTTGCTTTAGCATTTCTATTTTATTCACTCTCGAATTTGTCCTTCCCCACTGATTATATATTTATAAGTGCAAATATCTTCAACTCCCATAGGACCTCTTGCATGCAATTTGCTGGTTGAAATTCCAACTTCTCCACCAAAGCCAAATTCTCCTCCATCGCTAAAACGCGTTGAAGTATTAGCATAAATACAAGATGAGTTTATAAGGCGTTGAAATTTAGCGATATTTGAAGCATCATTTGAGATAATGGTTTCAGAATGCAAGGAGCTGTGTTTATTGATATGCTCTATAGCTTCATCGCAATCTTTTACTAATTTTACACTTAAAGCAAAATCAAGCCATTCTGTATCAAAGGTATTTTCATCTGCTTTAAAAACTTCTAAATTTGAGTTGTTAAAATAAGCCAAAGCGTTTTCATGGGCGTGAATTTTTACCTTAAATTTTTCAAATTCAGGGATTAAAAGACTTATAAAATTTTTAGCAATTTTTTCATGGATTAAAAGCGTTTCTAAAGCGTTACAAACACTTACTCTTTGACACTTTGCATTAAGGATTATTTTTAAAGCCATATCTAAGTTAGCACTTTGATCTACAAAAGCATGGCACAAGCCTTTATCTTGCCTTATGAGAGGAATTTTAGTATTGTTTGCAATTTCTTGTATCATGTTTGAACTTCCGCGAGGTATGATCACATCGATTAAATCATCAAAAGCTAGAATTTGCAAGATCTCATCTCTTTGAGTAAACATAGCAAAACAATCTTGCAAATCAAATTCCTTAAGTACTTTATTAATAAGAGTAAATATAGCTTCATTTGTAAATTTTGCTTCACTTCCACCTTTAAATACACAAGCATTGGAACTTTTTATCATTAAAGCTGCGATTTCAGCACTAAGACTAGGTCTTGCTTCATAAATAACACAAATGAGTCCTAAAGGAATGCTTATTTTTTGTATGCTCAAACCTGCATAATTTTTCCAGCCTTTAGAAATTTTGCCTATAGGATCTTCGATGTGAGCGATTTTTTCTAGGCCTTCACAAAGAGCTAAAATACGTTTTTCATCTAATAAAAGCCTATCTTTCATTGCTCCGCTTTTTGTGAAATTTGCCATATCTTTTTTATTTGCTTCTAGGATAATTTTGAAATTATCTCTTAAAATTTGAGCTAATTTTAGAATAATTTTTTCTTTATCTTTGGGTGTTAAGTTAAGTAGTTTTTGAGAATTTTTCTTAATATTTTCAAGCAAATTTCGCATTTTTAATCCTTTATTTACAAAAAACTTGATAAATTATACAAAAAAATTTAGAATTGAAAGGTAAATATAAATGAAAAAAATAGATTTAATTGTAGTAGGTGCAGGTCCAACAGGGATAGGCTGTGCAGTTGAAGCCAAGCTTAAAAACAAAGAAGTTTTGATACTAGAAAAATCAAATAACATTTGCCAAACTTTAATGCAATTTTATAAAGATGGCAAAAGAGTAGATAAAGCTTATAAGGGATGTGAAGGAACCAATCACGGACATGTTCCTTTTGAAGATGGCACCAAAGAAAGCACTATAGAAACTTTTCAAAACGCTTTAAAAGAGCGCAATATAGAAGTTGAATTTGGCTCTGAAGTTGAGAGCGTTAAAAATGAAAATGGAGTTTTTTTAGTAAGCACAGCTAAAGGTGTTTATGAGTGTAAAAACATTATTGTTGCTATAGGTAGAATGGGTAAACCTAATAAACCTGATTACAAACTTCCTATGACTTTAACAAAAATTATTAATTTTAATGCCAATTCAGTTTTAGCAAATGAAAAAATTCTTGTTGTAGGTGGTGGAAATTCAGCAGCAGAATACGCTGTGGGTTTGGCTAATTCAAATCAAGTTAGCCTTTGTTATCGTAAAAAAGAATTTACAAGATTAAATGATATAAATCTTAAAGATATTCACGAAGCTGGAAATTTGGGTAAGGTAGAGTTAAAACTAGGAATTGACATTAATGAAGTAGAAGATGATAATGGCAAAGCTAAAGTAAATTTTACCGATGGTACAAGCGATATTTATGATAGAATCATTTATGCTATTGGTGGTTCTACTCCACTTGATTTTTTACAAAAATGTGGGATTAATGTTGATGATAAAGGCGTGCCTTTAATGGATGAAAATAAACAAAGCAATGTTAAAGGCATCTTTGTAGCAGGAGATATTGCTACTAAAAATGGAGCAAGTATAGTTACAGGGTTAAATGACGCTGTGAAAATTCTTTCTGTGCTTTAAAATTTAGCCTTTGGGCTAAATTTTTATTTTAGTTTAATCTAGAAAATTCATATGCAAAATAAAATAAATATTAATAAACTTATTGCGAAATTACTTTATTTAAATTCTTACATACTAGGACTTTTGGCATTTTATTAGCGGTTTAAAATATTTTTAATTTTAAATATTTTAAGGATTATCATGTCAAGTATTTTTAGCACCTTAAGCCCTTTTAGGCTTTTTGTAAAATGTGCCGTGCCAAATGTTATAAGCATGGCTTTTATTTCTTTTTATTATATAGTTGATGGAATTTTTGTTGGAAAATATCTAGGAAGTGATGCTTTAGCGGCACTAGCTTTGATTATTCCCTTTATCATGATGTCTTTTGCTTTGGCTGATATGATAGCTATAGGATCAGCAGTGCAAATTTCGATGCATTTAGGTTTAGGCAAGAAGAATTTAGCTAGAAAGATATTTAGCTCAAGTATGTTGATTATTTTTATAATCTCTTG
Source organism: Campylobacter sp. US42a (assembly GCF_004379055.1). NCBI lineage: Bacteria > Pseudomonadati > Campylobacterota > Epsilonproteobacteria > Campylobacterales > Campylobacteraceae > Campylobacter > Campylobacter sp. US42a. The sequence goes on along the minus strand of NZ_RYYK01000003.1, from coordinate 165,058 downwards.
TTTTATTGGAATTTTGGAGTATTTTTTAGGTCCTGTTTTGATTGATTGTTTAAATGTTAGCAATGAGATTAAAACGATGGCTAAAGAATGTATGTTTGTTTTTGCTTTGTTTGCACCCTTTACTATGCTTTCTTTTGCTTTGGATAATTATTTAAGAATTTGTGGAAAAACTGCTTATAGTATGGTAATGAATGTGATTATAGCATTGAGCAATATAGTGCTTGATTTTATTTTTATAGTCGAGTTGGGTTGGGGCTTATTTTCAGCTGCTCTTGCAACTTGTTTGGGACTTGTTTTAGGTGGTATTTTTGGAATTTTTCCTTTCTTGTTTCAAAATTTAGAGCTTAAAATTTCGAGCCTATATATGAATTTAAAAATTTTTAAAAATATTCTTTATAACGGAAGCAGTGAGTTTTTTGGCAATATTTCAGGATCTTTATATAGTATTTTTGCAAATTTTGTTTTATTAAAAATTTCTAATACTCAAGCCGTGGCAGCCTTTTCTATAGTTTTATATATTGATAGTTTTATTATAATGCTTATTATTGCTATGGGTGATGCAATGCAGCCTGCGCTTAGTTACAACTATGCTAAAAAAGATTTTTCAAGAATCAAAGCTATTATAAAAGTGGTATTTTTTGCAGGGGGATTTTTATCTTTATTCTCTATAGTGCTTATATTGATATTTGGAGAAAATTTAATCACGCTTTTTACAAAAGAAAACAATCAAGAATTTAAAACTTTTGCTTATACAGCTTTGATGCTTTTTGCTTTTAATTATTTTTTTGCATGGTTTAATGTTTTAAGTGGTTCTTTTTTGACAGCTTTTAATAAGGCAAGCTTTTCTTTGGTTTTAAGTTTGGCGCAAAATTTATTTATACCTTTGTTTTTTCTTTTGTTTTTATCTTATTTTATAGGTTTAAATGGAGTATGGCTAAGTCCATTTTTTGCTGAATTTTGTGTTTTGATTTTAGCTTGGATTTTTCTTAAAAGAATTTTTAAAGATCTATCTTTATAGGAGATAGATCTTTTTTAAATTTTATCAAAGGAGCTTTTTTATAATTTTTAGAATTTATATCCTATACCAGTTAGGACAATTTGATAGGTTTCATCATAAAATCCTATATCACTATTTCTTTTTTCTATGCCATAATTTGCAAAACCATAAAGTCCGTTATAACCCAAAAATTGATTTTTAACAACTTTTAGATTAAGCTTAACTATATTACCATCTTGTTTTTTATGGAAGATAGGATCAGTTCCTACTGCTTCATATTTACTAAGATTTAAATTTGGAGTGAAGATGTAATCATTAGCAAAAGCCAAATTTGTCCCTATGCTAAAACCATATCTTGAATAGCTTTGAGCTTTTCCGTCTGCATCATTGTAATCATAATTTAACCCTAGGTTTAATAAGCTATAATTATAGTTTAATTCAAATTCGTGATAATACCCCTCCCTTTTTAAAGAGCTTTGTGCGATAGTATCTTTATCATATTTGTTTTTGCTAAATAAATATGAAGTGGTAAATTTCCCAAAATCACTTTCATAAAGTTGAGAGATTTTAAAACCATATCTATCAACATCAGTTTCTTCTCTATTTCCTTCATGATAAGGATTTGCATAAGCTTTTTCTCTTAAAGAGGAAATCACAGAAAAAGAAGTGCTAAAACGCTCTAAATAAGCTCTTTCGTAGCCTAAAGCTATACCGCTGATATCTCTTCCATTGTAGTTTTTAATAAAAATTCTATCATTATCTATAAGGTTGCCATAGTAAAGTTCTACACCGATAAAAGGAATGAAAGAGGAGTCTGAATTATCAGCATTGTAACTGCTTAGATAATCACTGTTTGTCAAGGTTGAAATATTACTTTTAATATCCCTTGCACCCACACCTATGCTTAAATTTCCACTAAAACCTTCTTGAAATTCTACAGCCGTAGCTGATTGGGTTAAAATGGAGGCTAAAACACAGGAAAATAAATATTTTTTCAAATGTTCTCCTTGAAATGTTTGTTGTTTGTAATTAAATTACATTTATAATTGTAACTAATATTACATTAAATATTTATAAAAAAATTAAGTTTTATAATTTAAGTTTTTTTAGATAGAATTTTTAGAATTAATTTATACTTATAAGGAAATTTAGTGCAGCAAGAGTATTATGACTTGGATTTAGAACGAGCTATTTTAAGCAGTTGTATCATGAGTGAAGAAGCTTATGCTAGTATAGCAGGCGATATTAGCCCAAAAGATTTTAGTCTTAAAGCTCACCAAGATATTTTTAAAGCGGTTATAGCTTGTAGCAATAACAAAGAGCCCATTTCTGTAAGTTTTTTAAGAAAACATAAAAAAATAGATGAGCAAATTTTAGCAGAAATTCTTGCTACTCCTTCTATGATAGATTTACCTGCTTATGTAAATGAACTTCGCGAAAAGTCTGTAAAAAGACAGCTCTTGAGTTTTGCGCATCTTTTGCCAACTCGTATCAATGAAGATCGTGCTGTAAGTGAAATCGCAGATGAAATTGGTAAAGAAATTTTTAGCATTACAAATCGTGTGAATTCTAGGGATATTAAAGATGTTGATATGGTAATATCAGAACTTTTTGAAGAATTTAAAAAGCAAAAAACTTTAGAAAATAAAGGTATTATAGGGCTTGATACAGGTTTTGAAGGTCTAAATAAAATGACAAAAGGTTTTAAAGGGGGTGAACTTATAATAATCGCTGCGCGCCCAGGTATGGGAAAGACAACTCTTTGTTTAAATTTCATTGACAAGATTTTAAGACAAAAAAAAGGCGTGGCTTTGTTTTCTCTTGAAATGCCTGCAACTCAAATTATGCAAAGAATGCTATCTTCCAAAACTTCCATTCCTTTGCAAAAAATTTTAACTGCAGATTTAAACGATGATGAATGGGAGCGTTTAGGAGATGCTTGTAATGATTATAGTCAAAAGAAATTATATATTTACGATAGTGGTTATGCAACTATCGCTGATGTAAGGGCTATTTTAAGGCGTTTAAAATCTCAAGATGAAAGTATAGGACTTTGTGTGATTGACTATATAGGACTTATGATGAGTAATTCAAATTTTAATGATAGACATTTGCAAGTTAGTGAAATTTCAAGAGGACTTAAGCTTTTGGCTAGGGAGCTTGATATGCCTATTATCGCACTTTCACAACTTAATCGTGGCTTAGAGCAAAGGGCAAATAAGCGTCCTTTGATGAGTGATTTGCGAGAAAGTGGAGCTATAGAGCAAGATGCGGATGCTATTTTGTTTGTATATCGCGATGAGGTTTATAGAGAACAAGAAGAAAAAGAAAGAGAGAATAAAGCTAAAGCTGAAGGCAAAGCTTATCAAAGGCTTTTTATACCAAATCCTATGCAAGAAAATGCTGAAATTATTGTTGGAAAAAATAGAAATGGGCCTGTTGGAACTATAGAAGTTGTATTTTTAAAAGAAAAATCTTGTTTTGTAGATAAACCTATAGGCTATGAAACTACTGAATTTACAGGCTAGCTTTAATAAAATAAGTTTTTAATATTTTAAAGTTATTTTTTACGACACAACCTGTCGCAAGGGTGTTTTATACTTTCTTTGTTATTTTAAAACAAGGAGAGAAAATGTTAAAACAAATCGCATTTGGTGGTATAGCTCTTACAGCTACAGGATATGGCATAAAAAAATTATACGAAAAATTATCCAAGCCAGAAAGAAAATTTGATACACATGCTATTGTTCCAAGCTGTAAGGATGTAATCAATACCGAAGAATACAAACTCAAAAGAGAGCTTGAAGTCGAACAAAAGAAAAATCAAATTCAAGAATTTCTTTGCGAATGCATGGAGTGTTATAGCGGCTTTTCAAAATATTTTAATTCTAAGGAATTTTTAGAATTTGAGCAAAATTTTACCTCTAAAAATAATCATAAAACAGAATTTCTTTTGTCGTCTTATAAAGATCAAATGATAAAAGTGATCGACTATGCTAAAAAATTTGAATGCTTGAGTGCTTTTTTGGAAACACAAAGCGAAAAAAATGACTTAGTGGTTGTAAAAATGATAAGTGAAAGTATGGAGAGAAAAACACAGAGATTTTATCTGCAAACAAAATTTCAAACTTTTCCTCAGTATATTTTTCCTTCTGTGTGGAGTTCTCCTATGTGGAATAAACAATGGGAATAATACTTGGAATTTTAAGTCTTATAGCCGGCTTTGTTGCTATAGTGTTGATGTGTAGTTTGTATTTTATAGTGTTTATGGTTTTTGTTGGCATAGCGATACTTATTTTTCTTTCTATGCAACCTTATCCTTACAATATAATATTTTGTGCTATATATTTAATCACAATTTTAGCGCTAGTGCTATGGCGTAAATATTAAAAATTTATTTAATATTATTGATAATTATATAAAATTTTTGATAGAATATAAATAAAATTACAAAGGAGGAAAAATAAAAACTAATAATTTTCCTTGTACTATTTGTGGAGTTTGTTGTAAAAGTATTGATGGTATACCGGAATTACAAAAATTTAACAATGGCGGAATTTGCATCCATCTCACAAAAAATAATACTTGCGCAATTTACGATACAAGACCTTTAATTTGCAGAATTGATGAAATGTATAACATGTATTTTGCACAATATTATACAAAAAATCAATTTTACAATGAAAATATAAAAATATGCAACAAATTGCAAAAAAAATTAAAATTAAATAAACGATTTAGAATTAAATTAATACAGGAGGATTAATATGCCAGTACCATTTATTTTAGGAGGAATTGCATTAGCAGCAGGTGCTTTTGGAGCAAAAAAAGTCTACGATGGTCATCAAGACAAGAATAAAGCTAAAAAAAATCAACCATACAGCTGATTATGTTTATAACAATGCAAGAGAAGAGCTTGAAATTTCCAAAGAACAAGCTCAACAAAATTTGGAAAATTTTGGTCGAGCAAAACTTCACATACATGAAAATTCATTAAAAGAATTTATAGAAATTTTTTCAAAAATTAAAAATGTTCAAATTAATGATTTTGCAAAAGATGATTTTAAATTTAATATTAAAGAATTCATAAAAACGTTAGATTCGGTTTGTATTGATTTTGCTAAATTAACAGGAGGTGGAATTGCATCTCTTGGAGCTGGAGCTTTGGCAGGCATTGGAGCTTATGGAAGTGTGGGATTACTAGCTAGCGCATCAACAGGAACAGCAATAGCATCTTTAAGCGGTGCAGCAGCTACAAATGCAACTCTAGCTTGGCTTGGAGGAGGTAGTCTAGCAGCCGGTGGTTTTGGTATGGCTGGAGGAATGGCGGTTTCAGGAGGCATTGTCGCGGCTCCAGTTTTGGCAGTTGGAGGATTTTTATATGCAAAAAACGCTGAAAAAACCTTACATGACGCAAACAGTAACTTAAGCAAAGCGCAAACAATAGCTAAAGAATTTCAAACTGCAAAAATCGTTACTGACGCAATTAGTGAAATTTTAACACATACTTTGCAAATTATCGAACAAATTGATGAAAAACTTATCAAAGAATTGCAAACACTTAAACTAATAGTTATTAGAGAAAATGATTATAATAAATACTCAACAGGTGAAAAAGAATATCTACTTTTTATTGTTAATCTTGTAAAAGTTTTAACAGGAATTTGCAAATTAAATGTCTTAACAGAAGACGGTGTAGTAAATCAAGAATTTAAAAAAGCAATTGAATTTGCACAGCAACAAACAAATGAATTAATTAATAAATAAATTTAGATGGCATTATCGCCATCTAAACTAAGGAGTGTGTAATGAATAATCGGGCTTTATTTGACGAATTAATGGACGAGTTAAATACTCAAAGTTTGGCAAGATTTAATTTTAATATTTTTAATTTAAATACATATGCTGCAATGGTTGAAAGCGCAAAGTTAACAACAAACATGCAAAAAGATATCAAACAACACGGCAAAAATCCAAATGGTTTTGGGCAATTTTTTGAAACCCTAGAAGTTGGAAAAAAAATATAAAATCTGCTTATTTTCAAACCGGAGAACAAACTTACACCACAGACGAATTAGCAGCAATTAACCACTTTCAACAAAATAAAAATTTTAACACTTTAAATGACGAAAAAACGCAAACAATTATGGCAAATTATAGCGATGAAGAAATTCAAAATATCGCAAAAAATCAAAATTTATTTCAAGAAGCAAAAACAAATCATCCTTTGATTGATATTATTACCATAGATGAAAATGGAAAAGTTACCCAAAGTTCCCAATTAAAAGCAATTGGACATAGTATTTTTTCTAGCAAATATAATAAATATTACGATGGAATAAAAAATAATCAACTAACCTCTATTATTGTTGATGAACAAACCTATAACAATGCAGAGCTAGAAATCCAAAATTTAAAAGATAGAATCAAAAATGCACCAAAAGAAAAGCAAGAAATTTTAAGAAAACAATTGCAAGAAAAAGAATGGAAATTTAAATGTCTAGAAAAAGGTAGTAATAAAGAAAAAGCGGGATATCAAAAAAATACAAACCATACAAATACTAAAAGCCCTATAAATGAAACCATAAAAACACAAGCAATGCAAACAGGTATCCATATAGCACAAACAGGAATTAGCGAAGCAACTATTGTAGCGCTAAGTACATTTGCAAGTGGTGTCATTTATGAAATGCATTCAGAGTTTATCAAAAAAAATCACGAAAACATTGAAATCAGAATTAAAAGAATATTAAATATAGTTATACAAAAATCACTCGATGCCTTTCAAAGAGGAGCTAGCTTTGGCGTTTTAGATAGCATAATAACAATTATAAGTCAGATTTTTAAAAAAATAGGCGGCCATCTCAAATCTCTATGGAGCAATATACGAAAATCCTTAAAATCAATATGGAATGCCATTTGGGATTTTATAAATGGAAAAATTAAATCAAAAAAAGATTTAATTAAAATAATATTAAAATCCTTATTTTCTGCAATAATAATTACCTTTAGTATTACAGTAGAAGAGCAAATTTCAGCATTATTAAGCCCAATTTTAACACCTTTAATTGCATCACCATTAGCAATCGCTGTTTCAATATTTCTTTGTTCTTTTGCTGTTGTTGCATTTGCTCACACCATTGATGTTACCTTGGATGCTTTTTTTAGTATCTGTGCCTCTGTCGAAATGGCTAAAAAACGCAAAGAAGAAATTGAAGCGATTTATAATTGCATTATGCCCAAGATGATAGAAAATCAAAACAAGCTTGAAAAATTTATTTCTAATTATCTTGACAAATTAAAAATAAATAGTCATTCAAATTTCAAAGCAATATGCGAATCTATGCAAAAACACAACTACGCTCTAGCTAATCAATATATATTGCTTTTAGCAAAAGAATTTGATATCACAAATCTCTTTAAAACTCAAAAAGAATTTGATCATTTTATGCTAAGTAATGAAACTTTAAAATTTTAAATTAAAGGAATTAATATGGGAATTTTTAATACATTAAAAACATTAGCATTAAGCGCAAAATGTGCAACTGGATGGCATGGAGGAGAATTTAAAAATGAAGATGACAAGCCTAAATGTTTTTTTCAAAAATATGTCCAGATTGCAACAAATATATACAAAAAATAGAACATAAATTTGGAGATTATATTATCACAAATCATAGAAATTGTGAAGGATATAAAGAGTGCGAATACTGCAATTTAAAAGAATATGGCACTTATCATCAATACGAAGAAATTGGCGTAAATGCATCTTGTCAAATTATAAAAAAATGTCGACAATGTGGAGATGAACAACTAGGTGCCACCAAACATTCTTGGATTACAATTCCATTTACCGACAAAGAATTCTCCGTAAATGGAAAAAGGAAATGTAAAGATTGTGGTTTCATTGGATAACAATGAAAGAATACGACAAATTAAGCATACGCTTGGTGCAGATTTTATCAAAATTTAACAATGGGGAAAGTCTAAGCGCCCAAGAGCTTGCGCAAGAGTTTAATGTCGATACAAGAACCATACAAAGAGATCTTAACGAAAGGCTTACTTTTATGCCTATTAAAAAAGAAAATGGAAGATATGTTTTAGAAAGCTTTGCTTTGGGAAAATTAAGCTTTAAAGATATACAGAATTTCGCCACCTTAAGTGGTATTGCTGAGCTTTATCCAAAACTCGATCAAGGCTTTATAGTCGATCTTTTAAGCCATAGGGTAAATAAAGTTTTGATGGTAAAAAATGAAGGTTTTCAAAAGGTGGATTATGAGCTTTTTAAAGATCTTAGTGTAGCTATACTCAAACACAATGTATTGAATTTTTTCTACAAGGAAAAAGAACGCCAAATCAAACCTTACAAACTTGTAAATTACAAAGGAATTTGGTATCTTTTAGGGGATGAAAACGATAAATTAAAACATTTTAATTTAGATAAAATTTCAAAATTACACACTAAAAATGAAAATTTTATCCCCGATGAAAAACTTGAGGAACAAATCCAAAATGATCCTAATATCTGGCTTGGAGAAAGCAAAGAAGTGATTTTAAAACTTGATAAAAATGCTAAGGAATATTTTTTTAGAAAAGAAATACTAAGCAATTATCAAATCATTGATGAAGATGAAACAAGCTATACTTTAAGTACTCAAGTTTCCTATGAAGATGAAATTTTGCATTTGGTTAAGCAGTGGATTCCTTATATAAAAATTCTAGCCCCTATAGAACTGAAAACACGGCTGGAGAATATTTTAAAAAGTTATTTAAACAATCTATCTAAATAAAATTTATTTTAAATCCATAACTGGTTGCGAAGGGGAGATTTGAACTCCCGACCTTCGGGTTATGAGCCCGACGAGCTAACCACTGCTCTACTTCGCGGCATATAAAATACTTTGAAATATAAAATAAGAAGTGGATGGGGTAAAGGGATTCGAACCCCTGAATGACAGGACCAAAACCTGTTGCCTTACCGCTTGGCGATACCCCAATAAATATTTTTTAAAAGTGTGATTATAATGAATTTTAATTTATTTGTCAAGCAATTTAAGTTATAATTTTAAAAATTTTAAGGAAATAAAAATGAAATTTGTTAGCGTAGAACAAGCGATTAAGGATTTACAAGCAGGAAAAATGCTTGTTATGGTAGATGCAGAAGATAGAGAAAATGAAGGTGATTTAATCTTTCCTGCGCAATTTAGCACTCAAGAAAAAGTAAATTTCATGATAAAAGAAGCTCGTGGTGTGGTTTGTGTAGCCTTAGATGAAACTTTGGCAAAAAAATTTGAACTTCCTTTAATGGTGCCTAAAAATACTTCAAACCACGAAACTGCTTTTACTATAACCGTAGATGCAAAAGATGCTACAACAGGAGTTAGCGCCTATGAAAGAAATATGACTATACAAATTTTTGCCGATGATAATGCTAAAGCGAGTGATTTTGTAAGACCAGGGCATATCAATCCTTTAATCGCAAAAAAAGGTGGGGTTTTAGAACGCACAGGTCATACAGAAGGCACGGTTGATCTTTGTAAATTAGCAGGATTAAAAGGTGCTTGTGTGATTTGTGAAATCGTAAAAGATAATGGAGATATGGCAAGAAGAGAAGATCTAGAAATTTTTTGCCAAAAACATGATTTAAACATGATAGCCGTAAGCGATCTTATAGAATATCGCCTAAAACATGAAAGCCTTATTAAGCTTGAAGAAAAAAGTCAAAGTGTTTTAGCAGGCTTTAAAGCAGAAAAATTTATCTTTAGCGATCATAATCAAACCCAACACATAGCTTTTTGCTTTAAAGATATTAAAAAATGTGAAAATGTTAAATTTCATATCAGTGGCAGTGATTTTGAGCTTTTAACTTCAGATAAATTTTCAAAACTTTTAGAGCAAATCAAATTTCTTAGTGAAAATGGTGGCGTTATAGTTTTCATGCAAGGAGAAAAATCCAGTACCACTCAATACAAAAATTATGGCATAGGAGCACAGATTTTAAGATATTTTGGTATAGAAGAAATTAAACTTTTATCTCAAAGTTGTGATAAAGACTATATAGGCTTAGAAGGTTTTGGTTTAAACCTTAAAGCTTGTAATTTTAACTAAAAAGGAAAAAAATGACTTTAAAAGAACAAATTTTAAACGATATCAAAGAGGCAATGAAACAAAAAGATGATTTTAAAAGAGATAGTTTAAGAACTCTAAATGCAGCTTTTAAGCAAATAGAAGTGGATGAAAGAATAGAATTAGATAATGAAAGAATTTATAAAATCATTGCAAGTGAAATCAAAAAACGCAAAGACGCAATCGAACTTTATCTTAAGGCAAATCGTGAAGATTTAGCACAAAAAGAACAAAATGAAATAAGTCTTTTTGAAATTTATTTGCCTAAACAACTAAGTGATGAGGAGTTAACTTTAGCCTTAAAACAACTTATAGAAGAATTGGGTGTAAGTTCACTAAAAGAACAAGGTTTGGTAATGAAAGAAGCTAAAATAAAATTAGGTGCGAGTGTTGATGGCAAAAGACTTAATTTAGCACTTAAAGAGCTTTTACAATAATTTTTTGGAGTGTTATTATGAAAGAGTTAAGCGGTTCAGCAATGATTTGCGAGGCTTTAAAAGAAGAAAATGTTAAAATTGTTTTTGGCTATCCTGGAGGCGCTGCGCTTAATATTTATGATGAAATTTATAATCAAAAGTATTTTAAACATATTTTAGTGCGTCATGAACAAGCGGCTTTGCATGCTGCTGATGCTTACGCAAGAATGAGTGGAGAAGTGGGCGTAGCTATAGTTACAAGCGGACCAGGTTTTACAAATACTATTACAGGCCTAGCTACGGCTTATAGTGATTCTATCCCTTTGGTGTTGATTTCAGGACAGGTGGCAAATTCTCTTATTGGTACAGATGCTTTTCAAGAAATTGATGCAGTAGGCATTTCAAGACCTTGTGTAAAGCATAATTATTTAGTTACTTGCATAGAAGAGTTTCCACGCATTTTAAAAGAGGCTTTTTATATAGCAAGAAGTGGTAGACCTGGGCCTGTGCATATAGATGTGCCAAAAGATGTAAGTGCAACTTTGGGACTTTGGGAATATCCTAAAGAAATTTCTATGAAAACTTATAAGCCCGTTTATAAGGGTAACTCAAAGCAAATTAAAAAATTTGCAGAGCTTTTAAAAGAAGCAAAAAGACCTTTATTTTACTTGGGTGGAGGATGTATCAGTTCTAATGCAAGCGAGCAAATCAGAGAGCTTGTAAAATTTACAAAAATTCCAGCAGTTGAAACCTTAATGGCGCTTGGAACTTTAAGAAGTGATGATGTTTTTAATCTTAAAATGGCAGGCATGCATGGAAGCTATGCTGCTAATATGGCTTTAAGTGAGTGTGATTTGCTTGTGAGTGTAGGAGCGAGATTTGATGATAGGATTACAGGAAAAACAAGTGAATTTGCTAAACATGCGACTATAGTTCATGTTGATATTGATCCTAGTTCTATTTCAAAGATTATCAATGCGCATTATCCTATAGTAGGAGATATTAAAGAAGTTCTTAAAGAGCTTTTAGAAGAGCTTAAAAAGGAAAATTTCAACACAACTTTTAAAGAATGGCACGAAACTTTAAAGCGTTATAATGAACTTTATCCGCTTTCTTATGAAGATAGCAATGAGATTTTAAAACCGCAATGGGTGATTGAAGAATGTGCGAAAATGGCTCCAGATGCAAGGATTATTACTGATGTGGGTCAGCATCAAATGTGGGTAGCGCAGTTTTATCCTTTTAATTATCCAAGACAACTTGCAACAAGTGGAGGGCAAGGAACTATGGGATATTCTTTACCTGCTGCTTTGGGTGCAAAGCTTGCTGTGGGTGAAGAAGTGGTGATTAATTTCGTAGGCGATGGATCGGTTTTGATGAATATCCAAGAGCTTATGACTGCTTATGAGTATGGTATAAAAACTATAAATATTATTTTAAATAATGCCTTTTTAGGTATGGTAAGACAATGGCAAAGTATGTTTTATAAAGAGCATTTTTCACAAACTGATTTAAGCACTCAGCCTGATTTTATCAAAATAGCTCAAGGTTTTGGTTGTGAAGGTTATGAAATTTCAAGCAAAGAAGAATTCATTCAAGCTTTTAGCCAAGCTTTAAAAAGTGATAAAACCTCTCTTTTAAATGTAAAAATTGATCGCTTTGAAGATGTTTTACCTATGGTGCCTGCAGGAGGTGCGATTTATAATATGATTTTACCAAAGGCAAAGGATAGACAATGAGAAGGGTTTTATCGGTAATTGTTTTAAATGAGCATGGGGTTTTATCTCGTATAGTAGGACTTTTTTCAGGAAGAGGTTATAATATTGACTCGCTTACAGTAGCACCTTTGGAAAATAAAGAATTTTCTCGTATTAATATAGTCACTTCAGGAAGTGAAAGAACTTTTGAGCAGATAGTCAAACAACTTCATAAGCTCATTCCTACTTATAAAGTGATAGAAAGTGAAGAATTTATTGACAAAGAAATGGCTTTGGTGAAAATTCCTTTAAATGAAAATTTAGGTGGACTTGATGCCGTTTTGAAAGCTTATAATGGTACTATTGCAAATAGCAATGAGAATTTTTTGTTTTTAATAGTTGCTGATGATGCAAATCGCATTGATAATTTTTTAAAAACAATTAAAAAATACAATCCTAGTGATATAGTTCGCAGTGGATCTGTTTTGATGGAGATTAAATGAAATTAAGTGAAATAGCAGAATTTTTAAGCTTGGAATATAAAGGCGAGGATATAGAAATCAGTGCTTTAAATTCTTTATTGAAAGCAAATTTTACAGAGCTTACTTATTGTGATGGTGAGAAAAATACCAAAGATATACCTCACACAGGAGCTGCTGCTATTTTAGTATCTAAAGAATATGAAAATTTAGTACCTAAAGATACTAAAGCTTTGATTACTCAAAGCCCACATTTGAGTTTTGCTTTTTTAAGCAAGCTTTTTGCTAAACCTTTGATAAGCACAGCTAAAGAAAAAGTACAAAATATCGCAAAAAGCGCAAGAATCATGCCTAATGTCTATATAGGCGATAATGTAAATATCGGTGAAAATGTAATCATTATGGCAGGAGCTTATATAGGCGATAATGTCAGCATTGGTGATGAGAGTATTATCCATCCTAATGTAGTTATTTATAATGACACTAAAATCGGTAAAAAATGTCATTTACTTGCCAATTGTGTAATAGGAAGTGACGGTTTTGGTTATGCGCACAATAAAAACGGCGAACATTATAAAATTTATCATAATGGCAACGTGGTTTTAGAAGATTTTGTAGAAGTGGGGGCTTGTACAACTATAGATAGAGCAGTTTTTGATAGTACTATTATCAAAGCAGGTACTAAGGTAGACAATCTAGTTCAAATCGGACATAATTGCAATATAGGTCAAAATTGTATTATTGTGGCGCAAACTGGAATTTCAGGTTCAAGTGAGTTAGGACGCAATGTTATTATGGGTGGTCAAAGTGCAACGAGTGGACATTTAAAAATAGGCGATTTTAGTACTATAGCTGCAAGAGGCGGTGTGAGTAAAAATTTAGAAGGCGGGCGTGTTTATGGAGGTTTTCCTATCATGCTTCAAAAAGATTGGCTAAAACTTCAAGCTAAAATAGCAATAAATTTTAAAGAAAAATCACAAGATTAGCATCGCATCGCCATAAGAGTAAAAGCGATATTTTTCTTTTATGGCGAGTTCATAAAGTTTTAAACACTGTTCTCTACCGATAAAAGCTGAAACTAGCATGATAAGAGTAGATTTTGGTAAATGAAAATTGGTTAAAAGATGATTTTGTCTTATAGGTGGATTTTGCGGGTGTAAAAAAAGATCACAAAAACCATTTTTTGTTTTAGTTCTTGTATAATATTCTATGGTTCTTGTTACCGTTGTTCCTACGCCTAAAATAGCTTGTTTAGAATCTATAATTTCACATGCTTGCTGCGGAATATTAAAAAATTCACTATGCATTTTATGCTCTTGTATATTTTCACATTCCACGCTTTTAAAGGTTCCAGCTCCTACATGTAAGGTTAAATGATAAATTTCGTGTTTTTTTCTTAAATTTTCAAGCATAGTCTCACTAAAATGTAAACTTGCAGTCGGAGCAGCCACTGCGCCTAAATTTTTTGCAAAGATACTTTGATAATCTTTCAAATCGCTTTTTTCATCTTCCCTTTTAATATAAGGAGGCAAGGGTATATGTCCTATCTTGTCAAGCAGGTTGTAAAGATTTGAGGTGTCTAAGGTTTTATCATTTTGAAAAAATTGAACCTTTCGAAGACCATCATCTAAAAGTTCTACAACGCGCGCTTTTAAATCCTCTTTAAAATATAAGATTTCATCTTTTTTAACCCGCCCTTTAATTTGAGCTAGAAAAAGCGGATTGTGAGAATTTAAAAAAGGCTGATGTAAGAAAAGCTCTATTTTTCCTCCGCTTGCTTTATTGCCATAAATTCTTGCTTTAATAACTTTGGTATCATTGAAAAAAATCGCGCAGTCGGGTAAAAAGTCTTTTAAATTTTTAAAAGTAGTGTGAAAAATTTCTTTGTTTTTGCGATCAAAAACCAAAAGCCTAGCATCTTCTTTTGGATTTGCAGGATAGTTGGCTATGAGTTCATTAGCTAGAGTGTAATCATAGCTTGAAAGAAGTAAGTCTTTATTCATCACTTTCTTTATCTTTTGGGGCAGGATTTACCTTTTGAACAATTAAAATAGAAAGTCCATAAAGTCCGCAAAGTGGTCCTGCCATTAAAAATTGAGATAAAACATCAGGTGGAGTCATAAAGGCTGAAAAAACAAAAATAACTAAAACAGCTATGCGAAAATGGCGTTTTAAAAAACTATCATCTATAAGTCCGATTTTAGCAAAGAAAAAGGCAATTACAGGCATTTCAAAAGCTAAGCCAAAAGCCACAACAACTTTCGTAAAAAAATCTACATAAGTTCCTATGGTAATCACAGGATTAAAATCTTCATTTAAACCAAAATTAATCAAAAATTTAAAAGCCAAAGGCACTACAACAAAATAGCAAAAACAAGCCCCCAAGGCAAACATAATGCTTGCAAAGCTAACAAAAGGCACCACAAGGCGTTTTTCATTATCATAAAGTCCTGGAGCTACAAATTTCCAAAATTGCCAAAAAATCACAGGTAGAGAAAAGATAAAGGCCGCAAAAAAACTAACCTTCATTGCGGTAAATAAGGCTTCTTGTACTTCAATTACATTCACATGTTTGGCTACTTCGGGTAAAACAGCTATAAGTGGAGCTTTTAAAATATCTAAGATATAGCTTCGTAGAGCAAAACATACAATAAACATAACTACAATGCAAGCAACGCTTATAAAAAGGCGTTTTCTAAGTTCTATTAAATGAGGTCTTAATTCTTCAAACATTTATTTTTCCGTTTTATCTTGTGTTTCTAATTTGCTAAGATTTGGTTTTTCTTCTGTATTTAAATTTTGTCCGCTAAGGTTATTTTTTGTGTTATCATCTCTGCTATCAAAGGTTAAATCTACCTTTGTTTTATCTAAAATATCTCTTTTAAGGTCATCAAATTCTTCAAAACTGAGTTTTTTGCGTATATTTTCATTAGTGCTTGAAAATTCATCTTTGTATTTCTTAGCCTCTTCTTTTAAGTCATTGATGCGTATTTCTTTTTCTATGCTTGATTTTGCATCATCTATGTTGCGTTTTACAGCCTTTAGAATTTTTGCTATTTGTACTATAGCTTCTGGAAGTTTATCAGGCCCTAAGACTAAAATCGCTACAACTAAAATAACTATAATTTCACCAAAACTCATTAATCGTTACTCTTTGATTTGATATTTTAAATAAATATTTTACTTAAAAAACTTAAATTTAAGATGAGAGATATAAAGCAAGTTCGTCGCTAATGAGAAAATTAGGATTAAAATATCTTTTATTTTTGTAAAAAAGTTTTTTTTCTTTTAATAATATATTTATTTTGTCTTTTTGCCATTGATTGAGTTTTGTTTCATCAATCCCTACTATACTTCTAAGTCCTAAAAATAGATGTTCTAAATTCAAGTCTTTGGAGCTTAGTTGCTCTATAGATCTAAAAGTAGGATTTTCTATGTAATTTTTTAAATTTTTTGCTGTATAAAAACGCTTATTTTCATAAAATCCTACTGCACTTAATCCACAAGCTAGGTAGTTTTTTCCTTGCCAATAAGCAAGATTATGTTTGCAAATTTGGGCTTTGGTTTTTGAAAAATTACTGATTTCATATTGAAAAAAGTCAAGCTCTAGAAGTTGTTTGATGAAAAATTTCATTAAATTAGGAGCATTTTTTTTGAAATGTTCTTTTTTGGCAAAGGCTGTGTTTGATTCTATGGTTAAATTATAAGCACTAAGGTGTGTGATTAAAGCCTTGATTTGTTTTAAGTGTAAGAGTTCAAATTCAAGCATTTTTTTATTGTCTAATTTTGTATCATAAATAAGATCTAAATTGATATTTTTAAAACCTACTTTATTTGCATTTTCTAATGCTTTGATAATCATTTCTTGATTGTGAATTCTTCCAAGAAAGTGAAGTTTTTTAGGATGAAAACTTTGAGCTCCAAAAGAAATGCGATTAACTCCTAAATTTTTCATATTTTTAAGCCAATTTAATGTTGCTGAGTTGGGATTAGCTTCGCATGAAATTTCTACATTTTTATCTAGCAAGGGATATAAAATTTTAAAAATATTTTCATAATTATACGCATCAACACAACTTGGTGTTCCTCCGCCTATGAATAAGGTTTTAATTTGATTTGATTGAATGTTAAATTGTTTTAATTGAAAAACAATATCTTCTTTTAAAGCCTGAAAATAAGCTTTTTCATAATCATTTTTTTTCAAACTTGTAAAAGCACAATAATTACATTTGCTTTCACAAAATGGAATATGGATATAAAAATGCATAAAAACCCTAAAATATTTTATTAAATTTTTAATGTATTTTAATAAAAATTTGATTTGATTTAGGTTAAAATTATATTCTTGAGATTTAAGGAAAAATATTGTGGAAAACGAGAAAAATTATAGACCAAATGTTGCAGCTATTGTTTTATCAAGTTCTTATCCTTTTGAGTGTAAGATTTTCATAGCTAAAAGAAGCGATATGGATAATATTTGGCAATTTCCACAAGGAGGTATTGATAAAGGTGAAAGTGTCAAAAACGCTTTATTTAGAGAACTAAAAGAAGAAATAGGCACTGATGAGGTTGAAATCATTGCTGAGTATCCAGAATGGTTGAGTTATGATTTTCCGAGTAAAATTGTTAAAAAAATGTATCCTTATGATGGACAGATTCAAAAATATTTTTTAGTGCGTTTAAAACACGGTGCTACAATCAATATCAATACCAAGCATCCTGAATTTGATGATTATCAATTTGTGAGTGTTAAACAAATTTTTGAAATGATTAATCATTTCAAAAAAAATATTTATGTTAAAGTGATCAAATATTTTGAAGAGAAAGGTTATATCTAAAATGCTTATAGTTCAAAAATATGGTGGAACAAGCGTTGGAACACTTGAGCGTATTGAAGCAGTAGCCAATAGGGTTATCCAAAGTGCGCAACAGGGTAATCAACTTGTTGTTGTAGTATCTGCAATGAGTGGGGTGACAAATACTCTTATCGAGCAAGCTGAATATTTTAGTAAAACTCCTAATGGTAAAGATATGGATATGCTTTTAAGCAGTGGAGAGCGTGTAACAAGCGCTTTACTTTCCATCGCTTTAAATGAAAAGGGTTATCCTGCTATATCATTTTCTGGGAGAAAAGCGGGAATTATTACAGATAGTGTTTTTACAAAGGCAAGAATTCATCATATTGATACAAAAGCGATAAAATCAGAACTTCAAAATGGTAAAATAGTTGTTATAGCAGGTTTTCAAGGTGTAGATGAGGAAGGTAATGTAACTACCTTAGGGCGTGGTGGAAGCGACTTAAGTGCTGTGGCGGTAGCAGGTGCCTTAAATGCGGATTTGTGTGAAATTTATACCGATGTTGATGGGGTTTATACAACAGATCCAAGAATTGAACCAAAGGCAAAGAAATTGGATAAAATTTCTTATGAAGAAATGCTTGAACTTGCAAGTTTGGGTGCAAAAGTTTTGCAAAATCGCTCTGTAGAGCTTGCAAAAAAATTAAATGTTAACTTAGTAACTAGAAGTAGTTTTAACAATAACGAAGGAACAATGATAACAAAGGAAGATGGAATGGAACAAGCTTTAGTAAGTGGTATTGCTTTGGATAAAAATCAAGCAAGAGTGACTTTAAGAAATGTAGAAGATAAGCCTGGAATCGCAGCTGAAATTTTTTCTGTTTTAGCAAATGAAAATATTAATGTAGATATGATTATACAAAATGTTGGAGTTGATGGCGCTACAAATTTGGGTTTTACGGTTCCTCAAAATGAACTTGAATTAGCTAAAAATGCTATGCAAAAAATTTTAAGCTCAAAAACAACTATAGAAAGTGATAGTGCTGTAGTAAAAGTTTCTATAGTCGGCGTAGGCATGAAATCACATTCAGGAGTGGCAAGTAAAGCTTTTAAAGCTTTAGCTGATGAGGGGATTAATATCGGTATGATTTCTACTAGCGAAATTAAAATTTCGATGATAGTTCATGAAAAATACGGAGAACTTGCAGTTAGAGCACTACATGAGTGCTACGGACTTGATAAATAAATGAGTGATTTTTTAAGTTTTACTCTTGAAAATATCCGCAATGGCGGAGCTTTTATGGCATGGTTGGAGTCGCGTCGTTTAGAATGGGCTCCTTTGATGGCCGCAAGACTTAAATATCTTTTAGAAGGACGTACTTTTGTCTTAATGTGCGATGAACAAAGATCTTGGTATGAAGAGTATTTTTTAAAAAATATAAATTCAAAAGCCGCTCGTCCCATGCTTCCTTTTGTGTCGTTAAATTCTTTATGCAAGAAGAAAGTACAAAGTTCAGAAGATATAGCTTTACTTAATGACTTGCTTGACATTTCTTTTCCTAATGGTTATGTGTATTTTTATATAGGAAGTGCTTCTGATAATAAATCTTTAATCGCTAAATCAAGAGATGATAGTTTATTGTGGCTTTTTGATGAGCAGTTACAAGATAGTTTTTATTTAAATTCTAAAGATAAAGACTTGGATATCAAGCTTATTAGTTTATATCAACTTTTTGATGTAAGTTTGGATGCAATATTATTTTCCAAGGTGCAATTAGGATAAATATTTTGTTTATTAGTAAGATTATTATCAGTGAAGATTTTTTAGGTATTAAAGAAGAAATGATTAATAATTTTGGTATTAAAAAATTAAGATTTTTTATGCCACAAAATGAATTTTTACTTGATGATGCAAGAGCAGTTGAAAAAGAAAGCTATATCGCAGAAACCGAAGAAAAAATTATTGTTTTAATGGCGGATTCTTATAGGATAGAAGCACAAAATTTTTTACTTAAACTTCTTGAAGAACCTCCAAAAAATATTAAATTTCTTATTGTGGTACCTTCTAAAAATTTACTTTTACCTACTATAAAATCACGTCTTATTTGTGAAAAAAGAAAAGTTGAAAAGGAAGTTAAAAAACTTGATTTAGATCTTAAAAGAATGGATTTAAGAATGCTTTTTGATTTTTTGCAAAAAAATGAAAATTTAGATAAAAATGAACTTATGGATCAAATCGCATTGCTTGCTAAAGAATGTGTGAAATATAAAGATTTTAACGCTGAAGAATTAGAGTTTTTTTATGAAAGTTATGAGCTTGCAAAATTAAATTCTAAAAGCGGGGTGCTTTTGGCTACTCTTTTGCTAAATTACTATACAAAGAAATAAAATGAAATTTTTTAAAATCAATCCAAACACCGATTTTAATTTGCTTTGTTCTTTCATAAATCCCCATAAAATGGGACAAAAGATTATGAGTGAAAAAACAAAAATTCATTTTATTTTTATTAAAGATATTTCTACTCCTGCGGCAAATATTTTAAAACAAGATGCTTTAAGAGTAGGAGCTGAACTTATTACTCATAAAGAAGTAATTACTGCAAAAATCACTCATTCAAATGCACTTTTAATGGCAAGTAAAGAGCAAATTCAAAAGCTTATTGTCAAAGAAAAACTTCAAGATTTTGGACTTAAAAATTTGGCTCTTTTTTTGCAAAAAGATTTTTTAAAACCAAAAAAAGCTGAGCTTATGGCAGTGATTAATGTCAATGAAGACAGTTTTAATGCAAAAAGTCGTGTGAGTGAAGAAGACTTTGAAAAAAGGCTTAATGACTTTCTTGCTTTAAAGCCTGAGTATATCGATATAGGTGCAGTTAGTTCAAGACCTGGGAGTGAGTATTGTGGCAAGGAAGAGGAATTTAAAAGACTGAAAAAAGTACTTGACTTAATTTATGAGAAAAATTATTACGAACAAGCAATTTTTAGCTTAGATAGTTTTGATGAATATTGTCTAGAATATGCTTTAAATAAGGGTTTTAAACTCATTAATGATATTACAAGTTTAAGAAATCTTAATCTAGCCAAACTTGCAAGTAAATATGAGGCAAAATATTGCTTAATGCACATGCAAAACAATCCAAATAACATGCAAGAAAATCCTTTTTATGAAGATTTGCTTGATGAAATGACTTTGTTTTTTAAAGAAAAACTTGAACTTTTAGAAAGTTGTGGGGTAAAAGAAAGTATTTTAGATGTAGGTATTGGTTTTGGAAAGAGTGCGGGGCATAATATGATTTTAATCAAACACTTAGAACATTTTTTACAATTTAATAAGCCTTTGCTTATAGGTGCGAGTCGCAAAAGTGTGATTAATGCGTATTTTCAAAGCGAGATTAAAGATCGTTTAGCAGGAACTTTGTATTTGCATTTAAAGGCTTTTGAAAATGGTGCTAGTATTATAAGAGTGCATGATTTATATGAGCACAAACAACTTTTTGCTTTAGCGCAGGCAATGGATAATATAGGAGTTTAGATGAAAAAAGAAGAGTATTTAGAAAAAGTTGCTTTAGCCAATTTGTGGATGAGGGCATATTATGAAAAAGATGAACCCTTGGCTAGCGATGAAGAATACGATGCTTTAATCAGAGAATTAAGAGTTTTTGAAGAACAAAATAAAGATGAAATTTCAAAAGACTCTCCAACACAAAAAATAGCTCCTACTATACAAAGCGAGTTTAAAAAAATAGCTCATTTAAAGCGTATGTGGTCGATGGAAGATGTGTTTGATGAGAGTGAGCTTAGGGCTTGGGCAAAACGCGCAAAATGTGAAAAAAACTTTTTTATAGAGCCTAAATTTGATGGAGCGAGTTTAAATTTGCTTTATGAAAATGGTAAATTAGTAAGCGGCGCCACTAGGGGTGATGGCGAAGTGGGCGAGGATATAACGCTTAATGTTTTTGAGATAGAAAATATACCTAAAAATATAGCCTATAAAGAAAGGATAGAAATTCGTGGAGAAGTGGTGATTTTAAAAGATGATTTTGAGAAAATCAACGAAAAAAGAGCCCTTTTAAATCAGAGTTTATTTGCCAATCCACGCAATGCTGCAAGCGGAAGTTTAAGGCAGCTTGATACAAGCATCACTAAAGAAAGAAATTTGAAATTTTATCCTTGGGGAGTAGGGGAAAATACCTTAAATTTCACCAAGCATAGCGAGGTGATGCAATTTATCAGAGAGCTTGGTTTTTTAAAAGATGATTTTATTAAGCTTTGTGCTAATTTAGATGAGGTTTTAAAAGCTTATGATGAGCTTTTAGTTCTAAGAGAAAAAAAGCCTATGATGATGGACGGTATGGTGGTAAGAATTGATGATCTTGCACTTTGTGAAGAGCTAGGCTATACGGTAAAATTTCCAAAATTTATGGCAGCTTTTAAATTTCCTGCACTTGAAAAAACTACGCGTTTAATAGGTGTAAATTTACAAGTGGGAAGAAGTGGAGTGATCACTCCTGTGGCGGTTTTAGAACCTGTAAATTTAGATGGGGTTGTAGTAAAATCAGCCACACTTCATAATTTTGATGAAATTGCAAGACTTGATGTTAAAATCAATGATTTTGTAAGCGTGATAAGAAGTGGCGATGTTATCCCTAAAATCACTAAGGTTTTTAAAGAGCGTAGAGAAGGTTTAGAGATGGAAATTTCACGCCCTAAGCTTTGTCCTACTTGCCAAAGTGAGCTTTTAGATGAAGGAACTTTAATAAAATGTCAAAATATAGACTGTGAAGATAGACTTGTAAATTCCATCATTCATTTTGTTTCTAAAAAATGTCTTAATATCGACGGACTTGGAGAAAATATAGTAGAGCTTTTATACAAACACAAAAAAATCACTACGCTTGAGAGCATTTTTCATTTAAAATTTAGTGATTTTGAAGGTTTGGAAGGCTTTAAGGAAAAGAAAATTAACAATCTTTTAAATGCTATAGAACAAGCAAGAGAATGTGAGCTTTTTCGTTTTATCACAGCTTTAGGGATAGAGCATATTGGCGAGGTTGCGGCTAAAAAATTAAGTTTAAGTTTTGGTAAAGAGTGGCACAAGCAAAGCTTTGAAGCTTATGCCAATTTAGAAGGTTTTGGAGAGCAAATGGCTTTAAGTCTTTGCGAATTTACGCGTGTTAATCGTACAAGAATTGATGAGTTTTACAAGCTTTTAAATTTGAAAATAGAAAAACTTGAAATCAAAAGTGATGGTGTGATTTTTGGTAAAACTTTTGTAATTACAGGTACTCTTTCACGCTCAAGAGATGAGTTTAAGGCTTTGATAGAAAAGCTTGGGGGTAAGGTAAGTGGCTCAGTTTCTAAAAAGACTGACTATGTGCTTTTTGGAGAAGAGGCAGGTTCTAAGCTGATTAAGGCTAAAGAGCTTGAAGTAAAATGTATAGATGAAAGTGCTTTTAATGAGCTTGTTAAAGAATAGTTCTTATATTTTAACGCTTTTAAGCCTTTTTGGCTTTTTACTAACTTGGCAAAGGACTGTTTTTTCTTTATTTTTTTTAATTCCTATTTTTTTAACACTTTTTTGGGAATTCTTTTTATTTTTAAAGCTTAGAAAAAATATTATAAAAGAAGCTACTTTGATTAAGGGAAGTTTGTTTTATCGTATTAGTATGGGGGATTTTTATCTTTATATTTTTAGTTTTTTCTTGGCGATTTTTGGACTTATTTCTTTATTTTTAAATTTTTTAAATCTTGAAAAAATTGATTTTGTTTTTATATTTATAATTTTGCCTTTATTGATGATATTTTTAAAAAAAGAATTACATTTGCAATTTGTAGATAATGCTTATAATGATTTTAGAATAGTTGTTATCGCTAGTTTTTTTACTGCTTTATTTTATGCATTTTATGGGCTTTTTTTTACTTACAATGAACTTTTAAATTTAGAACTTTTTTCTGGGAAAATCATTGCCTATAAGAGTGCTTCTTTTGTTTATTTTGATTTTTTATCTGAATTTTTGTATTTTGTTTCAAATTTAAAATTTTTTATTTTTTCTTATTTTGGATATTTGGGATTTAGGGCTTTAAATTTTATTTTTGATTTTTTTAATTTTTTTATGTTTTGTTCTCTTTTGGCTTTTGTTTTTAATTTTGTTTTGAAAATAAAGATAAAAATAATTGTTTTATTTTTGTGTTTTATCATGGTTTTAGGAAGTTATTTTTTAAAAGAGCAAAGAAATAATGCCTTAAAATCCGAACAAGAACAAATACTTTTATGGATGAATAATTTTGATTTTTTAAAAGATAATAACTTAAGTTTAATTCAAAAAGAAAAAGATCTTTTTGAAAAAGATCTTAAAGATCTTAGAGAAATTTTTAAAAAAAATGCTTTTGAAATAGGCATTTGGTGGTTTTCTAAAGAAAAAGAAGACTTGGAAAAAAGAATAAATGAGAGTTTAAAATGAGATTTGATTTTTTTGTTTCAAAGCGTTTAAATATCAGTAGAAATAAAGCCTTAGAGCTTATAGAAAATGAAGAGGTTTTGCTTAATGGTAAAAGTTTTAAAGCTTCTTTTGATGTGAAAAATTTTTTAGAAAATTTAAAAAAAACGCAAGATTTAAATCCTGAAGATATACTTTTAACTGATGGGTTAAAATTGGATCTTTTAAGTGAAATTTATGTTTCAAGGGCGGCTTTAAAATTAAAAAATTTTTTAGAAGAAAATGGTATTGAAATAAAACATAAAAATTGTCTTGATATAGGATCTAGTACGGGTGGTTTTGTGCAAATTTTACTTGAAAATCAGGCTTTAAAAATCACTGCTCTTGATGTAGGTAACAATCAACTCCATCTAAGTTTAAGAACAAATGAAAAAATTATCTTGCATGAAAATACAGATCTTAGAACCTTTAAAAGTGAAGAAAAATTTGAACTTATTACTTGCGATGTGAGTTTTATTTCTCTTATTAATTTACTTTATTATATCGATAATTTAGCTTTAAAGGAAATTATCTTACTTTTTAAGCCTCAGTTTGAAGTAGGGAAAAATATCAAAAGAGATAAAAAGGGTGTTTTAAAAGATGATAAGGCAATCTTAAAGGCAAGAATGGATTTTGAAAAAGAATGTGCTAAATTGGGTTGGCTTTTAAAAAATACGCAAAAATCAAGCATTAAAGGAAAGGAAGGTAATGTTGAATATTTTTACTACTATATCAAAAATTAATATTACTTCTTTAGCCATAGGTTGTTTTGATGGTATGCATTTAGGACATCTAAAACTTGTAAAATGTTTAGATGAGAATGGGGCTTTGTTAGTTATTAATAAATTTAAGGGTCAATTTCTTTGTTCAAATCGTCAAAAAGAAGAAATTTCAGGAAAAAAAGTTATAGAAGTGGATTTTGAAAGTATAAAATCTTTAGATGGTAAAGATTTTTTAAGCTTTTTGAAAAAAGAATTTGTCAATTTAAAATTTATAGTAGTGGGATATGATTTTTCTTTTGGGAAAAATAGGGCTTATAATGCTAAAGATATTGAGTTTTTAAGTGGGATAAAAACTATAATAGTTGATGAATTTAACATAGGCGGAGTAGGTGTTCATGCAAGTTTAATTAAGGATTTTTTATCAAAAGCAAATTTGCAAAAAGCAAAAGAATTTTTAGGAAGAGATTATAGTATCAAAGGGAAGATGATTAAAGGACAAGGTTTGGGCTCTAAAGAACTTTTTGCGACTATAAATTTAGATTGTGAAGGTTATTTTTTACCTCAAAATGGTGTTTATGCTACTTTGTTAAAAAGTCAAAGAAAAATTTATAAAAGTGTGAGTTTTTTAGGTATAAGGTCAAGCGATGAAAATTTTGCTATAGAAAGTCATATTTTAGAAGAATTGGGTGAAAAATTCACACAAGGGGAGTTTTTCGAACTTGAGTTTATATCTTTTCTAAGAGAGAATCAAAAATTTCAAGATCTAAAAAAACTTAAAAATCAAATTGCCAAAGACATAGAGCAAGCTAGAGAATTATTAAGGAAAAATGATGAAAGATGAACTTTTTAAACAAAGCCCTAAAAAACAATTTGAATTTGATAAAAGCGTGGCTAGTGTTTTTGATGATATGATCAATCGTTCTGTACCATTTTATAGAGAAAATTTAGAACTTTGTGGTAATTTATTGGCTAAAATTTTATCTACAAATGCAAGTGTTTGTGATTTGGGCTGCTCAAGTGCTAATTTTTTGATTTTTTTGGCAAATCTAAGAAAGGATTTTAAACTTTTTGGCGTGGATAATTCCGCTTCTATGCTCGAAGTTGCAAAGTCAAAAGCTAAAGCTTATGGGCTTGATATAAGTTTTTTTGAAGCTAATTTATGCGAATTTGATTTTTTTGTTTGTGATGTTTTTGTGTCAAATTATACCATGCAGTTTATTCGCCCTCCTAAAAGACAAGAATTGCTTGATAAAATTTATAAAAATTTAAACTCTAAAGGCATTTTGATTATGAGTGAAAAAATCCTTTATGAAGATGCTTTTTTGTCTAAAAATATCATAGAGCTTTATGCTGATTATAAAGAAAAACAAGGCTATTCTAAATTTGAAATTGCAGCTAAAAGAGAAGCTTTAGAAAATGTTTTAATTCCTTATAGTCAAAAAGAAAATTTAAACATGCTAGAAAAGGCAGGTTTTAAGAAAATAGAAAGTATTTTTAAATGGGCAAATTTTGAAACTTTTATAGCTTTTAAGGATTAGAAATATTTTCATCTTCCCATTCATCTTTTGGAAAACCTACCTTATACGCATTAACACAATCTTGACTGATGATAGCTTTGTGTCTGCATTCTAAACTTCTTTTTTTCGCTTCTTCAGGGTGATTTTGATAATATTCTACACTTTTGGTTTGTTCGCATGCTGCAAAAAATATACCAATAAGGCTTAAAAAAAGAGTTATTTTCATGGTAATTTTTCCTGTGTTATATTAACATCATCGCTAAAGATAGAACTTTGATTGTTTTCTGTTGTTTTGGAAGGATAAATTTCAGAAGGTGTTTCTGTTATAGGTGGTATTATAATACTTTCATTATTTTCTGAACTTTGGTTAATATCTTTTGCGGTTTTTTCTTTTTTTAAATCATTTTGTTTTAAAGTTTCTAATATCTGATTATCAGATTTTTTTGGTGTGTTTGGACTGTATTTACTCTCTTCATTTGTTGGTTTAACACCAACTTTTAATGCATTAATACAATCTTCGCTAAGAGTTCCGCTTTCTTTGCATTCTTTTGCTTTTTCTTTTGCTTCGCTAGGATGATTTTTGTAGTAATTTTCTGTTTTGCTATCGCAAGCTGTTATATTAATAACTATTAAAATCGTAAGTAAAATACTTAGTCTTCGCATTTATCAATCTCCTAAAATTTTTAATATCTTAGCAAACTTGTATAAAGCAACGATAAATTATTTTTCTTCATTGTAAGAAAAAATAGGTAAAGACCATTGATATTTGATAGCTAAAAGCCTTGCAAAAACTCCTATAAAAAGAGTTAAAAGTGTGCAAACTAGAGCATTAAGCTCAAGCCAAATTATTAGAGAATAATAGATTGCTCCTGCAATTATGGCAATTCCTGCATAAATTTCTTTTTGAAACACCAAGGGGATTCTCATACATAAAATATCTCTTAAAATTCCACCAAAAACACCGGTGATTACAGCAGCAGCAACAGCGATGATAAAACCATGATTTTGATCTATGGCTATTTGAGCTCCAAGTATGCTAAAAACAACAAGTCCTATAGCATCAAGAGTTAGAAATAAAGTTTCAAGTTTGGTTACTACACGTGGAATTTTTGTTGCTACAAGGGCGCAAAAACAGATTAAAATAATATATTCAGGATGTTTAACCCAAGTTAAAGGATAATGTCCTAAAAGCACATCTCTTATGCTTCCGCCTCCAATTGCTGTTACGAGAGCAATAAAAATAACTCCAAAAAGATCCATTTTATGGCGTCCTGCAGCTAAAGCCCCTGTCATTCCTTCTGTGGAAATACCTATGATATAAAGAGTGGTTATCGTAAGAGCATTTATCTCCATAATTTATACCTTAAAATTTATCACAATTTATTTGATACTGTTTAATATTTTCATCATTTACTTCATGGTTTGGTACTTGATAGCATTCTTTAAATTTCGGAGTTTTAATAATTTTTACATAAAAACTTGGTATAGCAATACGGTTTTTAATGTATAGTGGTTCTTTATCGTAAAGTACTAAATTTAAAACTTCGATACTTTGAAATTTGAAAGCCAAATTTCTTTCTCTTTGCTCGATTTCATTCCAAATTTTATTATTTATTTGAGCAATTTGTGGGGTAATATTACTCATTAAAAATACTGAATTTTGAGCAGCTTTACTAAAACTAAAAGAAGCATTAGGCGCAGTGTGTCCTCGTGTGTAACCACTGTTTTTATAATCACTCCAAGTAGTGCGGTATTTTTTAGGAATATTTGTATCATCTTCAAAGCGAGGGCGTTTTTTGATTTGTTTATCTTTTAAATTTGAAGCTTCTACTTTATAAGCAACGGCTTTTGTGCCTTTGAGTTTATAATCATAGCAATTTAGATAAAAAAACTTATCTAAGATTTGCGAGCAATTTATATTGTTAAAATAAGAAGAAAAATCAGCACTAGGTTTGTAAGATTCTAAGGCAAAAATATTAAGAGATATAGCGAGTAAAAAGATGAAAATTTTCATTTAAGTTCCTTATCTTTACTTTTGCAAAGATGATTTAAAAAACATTCTTTACATAAAGGTTTTTTAGCTTTACAGGTGTAGCGTCCAAAAAGAACCATGGCTTGATGAAGATAGTTAAGATTGTCTTTAAAAATACGTGTTAAATCTTCTTCTGTAGCTTCTGGAGTTTTTGCTTTGCTAAGTCCTAAGCGGTGAGAAACTCTAAAAACATGAGTATCTACAGCCATGAAATTTGCTCCGCACCATTCTATTAAAACTACATGAGCGGTTTTTTGTCCTACGCCTGCTAAGGATTTTAATTTCTCTTCTTCAAGGGGAATTTCTCCGTCAAAATTTTCACAAACTGCTTTTGCCATTTTTATAAGATTTTGTGCTTTATTATTAAAAAATGAACAAGTTTGTATATAGGTTTTAAGACTTGATAAATTTGCATTTGCAAGGGATTTGATATCAGGATAAGCTTTAAAAAGATCAGGAGTGATGAGGTTAACTCTTTTATCAGTGCATTGGGCTGAAAGCATTACGCAGACTAAAAGCTCATATAAATTTGAAAATTTAAGCTCTGTTACAGGCTTGTCAAAATGTTTTAAAAAAAGTTCTTTGATTTCTAAATTTCTTTTCATTTTTTAATTTTAGTTAATTAGCTTTAAACCAAGTTTAGATATAATTGATTTTATATACATTTTATTAAAAAGGAAACCTAATGAAAAAATTTTCTTTAGTCGCAGCAGCTTTGATTGCAGGTGTAGCTTTAAATGTAAATGCAGCTACAGTAGCCACTGTTAATGGCAAGAGCATTAGTGATACAGAAGTAAGTGAATTTTTTGCCCCTATGCTTAGAGGACAGGATTTTAAAACTTTGCCAGATAATCAAAAAAAAGCTCTTATTCAGCAATATATTATGCAAGATTTAATTTTGCAAGATGCTAAAAAACAAAATTTAGAAAAAGATCCTTTATACACAAAAGAACTTGATCGTGCAAAAGATGCAATACTTGTTAATGTTTATCAAGAAAAAATTTTAAATACTATTAAAATTGATGCGGCTAAAGTTAAAGCTTTTTATGATCAAAATAAAGACAAATATGTAAAACCTGCAAGAGTGCAAGCAAAACATATCTTAGTAGCGACAGAAAAAGAAGCTAAGGATATTATTAACGAACTTAAAGGTTTAAAAGGTAAAGAACTAGATGCTAAATTTAGTGAGCTTGCTAAAGAGAAATCAATTGATCCAGGTTCAAAAAACCAAGGTGGTGAGCTTGGTTGGTTTGATCAATCAACTATGGTAAAGCCTTTTACAGATGCTGCTTTCGCACTTAAAAATGGTACTATTACTACAACTCCAGTAAAAACGAATTTTGGTTATCATGTAATCTTAAAAGAAAATTCGCAGGCTAAAGGTCAAATCAAATTTGATGAAGTAAAACAAGGTATTGAAAACGGACTTAAATTTGAAGAATTTAAAAAAGTTATCAATCAAAAAGGCCAAGATCTTTTAAATAGTGCTAAAGTGGAATATAAATAATGGGTGTTTTAGACATTGTAAAAGCAGGGGTGATTAGCGGAGATGAGCTTAATAAAGTTTATGACTATGCTAAAGCAGAGGGTTTTGCTATCCCTGCTGTTAATGTTGTAGGAACTGATTCTATTAATGCAGTTTTAGAAGCTGCAAAAAAAGTTAACTCTCCAGTTATTATCCAGTTTTCAAATGGTGGGGCAAAATTTTATGCAGGAAAAAATTGTCCTAATGGAGAAGTTTTAGGTGCAATTAGTGGGGCTAAACATGTGCATTTACTTGCTAAAGCTTATGGTGTACCTGTGATTTTACACACTGATCATGCTGCAAGAAAACTTTTGCCTTGGATTGATGGGCTTATTGAGGCAAATGCACAATATAAAAAAACCCATGGACAAGCTTTATTTAGTTCTCATATGCTTGATCTTAGCGAAGAAAGTTTAGAAGAAAATCTTAGCACTTGTGAAGTTTATCTTCAAAAACTTGATGCTTTAGGTGTTGCGCTTGAAATAGAACTGGGTTGTACAGGTGGCGAAGAAGATGGAGTGGATAATACAGGTATTGATAATTCCAAGCTTTATACCCAACCAGAAGATGTAGCACTTGCATATGAAAGACTTGGAAAAATTAGTGATAAATTTTCAATCGCAGCAAGCTTTGGAAATGTACATGGAGTTTACAAGCCAGGAAATGTTAGTTTACAACCTGAAATTTTAAAAAATTCGCAAAAATTTGTAAAAGATAAATTTGCTTTAAAAAATGATAAACCTATAAATTTTGTATTTCATGGTGGTAGCGGTAGCGAGCTAAAAGATATTAAAGATGCAGTAAGCTATGGCGTAATCAAGATGAATATTGACACGGATACCCAGTGGGCTTTTTGGGATGGGGTGCGTGAATATGAACTTAAAAATAGGGCTTATTTGCAAGGACAAATTGGAAATCCAGAAGGTGATGACAAGCCAAATAAAAAATACTATGATCCGCGTGTTTGGTTAAGAAGCGGTGAAGAAAGTATGGTAAAGCGTCTTGAAATCGCTTTTGAAGATTTAAACTGTATAAACAAAAACTAAGCATTTTAAAGGCTTAGTTTTATTTTGTTTTAAAAATTTTTATCAAATTAAGTAGCAATCTTTAAAATAAAATTTTTAATGAGGTATTGGTTTCATGGATATTAAATCAGATGAAATTTCAGAACTTGTTTTGCCTGAAGGCAAAGACGCAAGAGGTTCTTTGGTTTATTTTAAAATTATTTTTATTCCAGCTTTTCTTTATATTTTGATTTTATTGGGTTATTTTAATGTAATTGACTTTAAGGTTGAATTACATACGGTTATTATGACAGGTGTGATTTTTTTTACAGCATTGATTTTTGCTAGACATAGTGCTGAGTATGCGTATAGTATTTTTGAACAACAAAAAGATGAATTTAAACAGGCTTTAAAAAGACATATTATGAGGCATTTTCTTGCCATAGGGAAAGACACGAAATCAAATGCCAATTTTGATGACTTTGCTTATACATATATTAAAGGTGCAAGAAATGAGAATTTTGCTAGTATAGGTTCGGCAATTTTTCCAATGATGGGAATTTTAGGAACTTTTATCAGCATAGCTTTTTCAATGCCAAATTTTAGCTCTAGTGATACAGCCGCTTTAGAACAAGAAATTGCAGATTTGTTAAGTGGAGTAGGAACTGCTTTTTATGTTTCAATTTATGGAATTTTTCTTGCATTATGGTGGATGTTTTTTGAAAAATATGGTAAAAGTAAAATAGATCGTTTGCTAAATCGTCAAAAAAACGCTACAAGTGGATTTTTTTGGACAAAAGAAGAGCTTGATCAAAGATATTTAACCGAGAGTTTGCAACATTTTGAAAAAATTGGAGCAATTTTTAAACAAGTTAGTAATGATGATTTTTTTGCAGAGCTTGATCATGCTATTGATAGAAAATTTGGTATTTTCCAAGATATGCTAAATGTAGAAGAAAAGGCTATTAGATTAAGTAGTGAACACATCAAACAAACCATGGGTGAGCTTAGTAAAGCACAAAGAGATCAACGCGATCTTGGAAAGCTTTATAGTGAAATGTTAAATGGTATAGGTTTGCTCAATCAAAATTTAAAAGAAATCAATACAAGAATGTCAGAACAATATAATCGCTTGCTCGATATCAGTAGTGATAAAATTCATCATCTTGATAAGACGCTAAGTGCATTCGATGAAAAAGTAGAGCGTTTTGGTAAAAATTTTGAACTTTATGAAAAAGCAATGTTGGAAAGTCAAGAAAAGGTTTTTGAGGGATTTAAAGCAAGCTTGTTTGAAGGTATGCATAAATTTAAAGAAGTATATGAAGAAGAAAAAAGTATCGATGCTAAAATCAAAATGATGGATGAGCTTAAAAAAGAAATGAAAGCACTTGATGAAGAAACAAGTCAAATGATGAGCAAGCTTTCTGGGGATGAAAATCAGAATAAAGAAAATGAAACCAAACAAATAGAAGATTTTTCAGAGTCTAAGACTGAAGAAAATCAAGATGAAATTCAAGCAGAAATATCTAAGCAAGAAAGCAATGATGAGTTAAAAAATGAAGATAAAGAAAATAAATGAAAAATGAGTCAAAAGAAGATAGCAATTTTTGGATAGCTTATGCTGATTTAATGGCAGGATTGCTGTTTGTTTTTATTTTGCTAATAGGTGCTATTGTTGTAAAATATGTTTTAACTCAAAGTGATTTAAAAGAAATCAAAGATAATCTCAATAAACAAGAGGCACGCTTAGAGGAGAGTAAAGAAGAGCTTAGAAATAAAGAAGCCATAGTGTTTAAACTAAGTTCTGATTTAAACAATGCTTCTAGTGCTTTAAATCTTGCTAATTCTCAAAAAGCAGAATTAGAGGCTAATATTACAAATTACAAGCAGTTAAGTAAAGATTTAAACTCAACTTTAGATAATAAAGATAAGCAAATTTTGATTTTACTAGGTCAACTAGAGAAAAAAGATGAAGAGCTTAAAAATTTACAAGAAGATTTTCAAAAAGCTAAAGAAAAGGTGCAAAATCTTGGTTTGATTCGTGAAAATTTAAGCAAGGAATTACAAAGTAAGCTTGATAATAATATCACTATAGATGAAAAGACAGGATCTATTTCTTTGCCTGCTGAAGTACTTTTTGATAAAGATTCTTATGTGTTAAAAAATGAGGCAAAGGCAAGTTTGAGAAAAATCTTAAGCGAATATTTTGATGCTATTCTTGAAGATCCAAAAATTTTTTCTAACATTGAAAATATCATTATTGAAGGACATACTGATAGTGATGGATCTTATATTTATAATTTAGATTTGTCGCAAAAAAGAGCTTATGAGGTGATGAATTTTATCTATACTTTTTATAAGAGTGATAAGCTTCAAAAGCTTTTAATGGCAAGTGGACGTTCTTTTTCAGATCCTGTGTTTGTCAACGGAGTTGAAGATAAGGATAAGAGTCGTCGCATAGAAATAAAATTTAGCATTAAAAATGATAATGCTTTAAAAGATGTAGAAAAATTCTTTGAATTTCATTAAAACAATTAGTCCTATACAAAAAATCAATTTTAACGGATTTGAATTTTATATTAAAAGAGATGATTTATTAGGGGAAATTAATGGAAATAAAGCTAGGAAACTTGCTTTTTATATCCATCAAAGATATCCTAAAAATCAATCTTTTGTAAGTTATGGAGGAAGCCAAAGTAATGCTTTGGCGGCATTAAGTATTTTTGCTAAACAAAGATCATATAAGCTTGTTTTTGCTTGTGAAAAAATTTCTACTTTTCTTAAGAATAATCCTTGTGGAAACTATGCTTTAGCTTTAGAAAATGGTGTTGATTTTGTAGAAAATATCCATTCTTTATCCTTAAAGCAATTTGCTTTGTCTTTGTGTAAAAAAGATGATATTTTTATAGAACAAGGCATAGCTAATTTAGAAGCTCAATATGGCTATATGGAACTTGCTCAAGAAATTCAAATGCAAAGTCAAAGTTTAAAGCTTGATTTTGATATTTTTTTACCTTCGGGTACAGGCACTTCGGCAGCTTTTTTGGCAAAGTATTCTAAATTTAAAGTATTTACTTG
This sequence comes from Campylobacter sp. US42a, assembly GCF_004379055.1. Classification (NCBI taxonomy): domain Bacteria; kingdom Pseudomonadati; phylum Campylobacterota; class Epsilonproteobacteria; order Campylobacterales; family Campylobacteraceae; genus Campylobacter; species Campylobacter sp. US42a. Next base: position 131,193 of record NZ_RYYK01000003.1, on the reverse strand, counting down.
CGCTTGTGTAGGTGATATTAAATATCTTAAAAAACAAATTTTAACATTAGATCCAAGCTATGATTTTTCAAATTTAGAATTTTTAACAAGTGATAAAAAATATCACTTTGCTAAGCCGTATAAAGAATTTTATGAGCTTTATATGGATTTAAAGTTAAAGTGCAATATAGAATTTGACTTGTTGTATGATATTTTAGGATTAAGTATAGCATTAAAACAAGAGTGGAAAAAACCATTGCTTTATATACATCAAGGTGGAATTTTAGGAAATTCCACTATGTTAGAGAGATATAAATTTAAAAAATTAGTTTAAAATTCCATAGATAAAAATGATTAAAATAATCAAAGGTACTATATATTTTACATAATAAAACCAAATTCCAAACCATGAACTTTTAAGTGTATTGTTATTGCTAAGTTCTTTTAGACTTTCTTGTTTGCCTAAAATCCAACCTACGTAAATGCAGCAAAAAAATGCAGTTAAAACAAACAAAATATTTCCACTAATGAAATCAAAACTATCAAAAATGTTTTTTCCTTTGATGATAACAATATCACGCCAAGGCCCATAAGTTAGAATACAAGGAAGATTACCAAGTATGAAGATAAATCCTAGAGTTAGGTTAATAGAAAGATTTTTAGAATATTTAAATTTTTCTTCTAATACGCTAATAATAACTTGATAAATTGGTAAGCTTGTGGTTAAAGCTGCAATCAAGAGTAAGACAAAAAATAAAATACACACAATGGTGCCAAAATGGATATGAGAAAATGCTATAGGTAAAGTTTCAAAAACCAAAGAAGGCCCGCTATCTGGAGCAAGTCCCGCTGAGAAAAGTGCTGGAAAAATCATAAAACCAGCCAAAACAGCTATGATAGTATTTAAAACCCCTGTATAAATAGCGGTTTTTGCCATATTTTCATTTTTATTAAGATGAGATGAAAGTGTTATCATTACCCCAAAACCTAGGGATAAAGCAAAAAAGACTTGTCCTAAAACATCGATTAAAAGTTTTGGTGATAAAATTTTACTAAAATCAGGTTCAAGATAAAATTTAACTCCAGCCATAGCTCCATCAAGGGTTAAATTGCGTCCTACAACAATAATAAGACAGATAAATAACAAAGGCATTAAAAATTTTACGGATTTTTCTATACCATCTATAATGCCTCTTTTTAAAATAATATAATTAATAATTACAAAAACAGTGGTAAAAATACCAACTCCTAAAGGATTGAAGGCTATTTTGTCGTTAAAAAACTGATGAGTAAATTCTTTGCTTACTACATTGGCAAGACTAAAATTCCCTAGGGTTAATTCCCAAATATAAACTAAAACCCATCCTCCAAGTACCATGTAGTAAGCCATTATGCCAAAGCTTCCTAAAAGTCCCATATATCCAATACTTTGCCATTTTTGTTTGAAAGCATCTACGCTATTTGTCATCGCTTTTCTGCCTATGACATTTTCAACTAAAATAACAGGAATGCCTATGATAATCATAGCTATACAAAAAACTAATACATAAGCACCGCCACCATTTTCTCCTACAAGATAGGGAAAACGCCAAGTTGCTCCAAATCCTATGGTTGCTCCAGCAACTGTTAGAATATAAGTTAGTGTGCTACTCCATGTTTGTCTTTGCATGATTATCCTTTCAAAAAAGAATTATTTTACCTAAAAATAACTTTAAAAACTTATAAGCTATCCATATAGCTTATATCGTAAGTATTTTTTAAGCGTTTGTGTATCGTTTCGTGCCAATTTTGAGATATGAGAGAGTTTAATTTTTCTAATTTATCTAATAAATTCGGATTTTTCTTAAGAATTTGATGTGGGGAATAAAAAAGTTGATTGAGTTCAAATACACTAAGTGAAGTAGAATTTTTTTCTAAAATTTTAATGTTTTCATGCTTTCGTATTTGTCCAACTTGTAAAACTTTATAATACCATCCACTCAAGCCCGTTTTAAAAATTTCATGTGTAAAATTTGGATTATTGTGAATTTTAGAAATTTTTACACAAGGTTTTCTAGGTTCGCTTACTTGCAGTATTGCATTTGAAATTTGATGTATATCACCTATGCAAACATTTTGTTCACAAAGCCCATCGATGCTCAAATTTTCACCCATTGAGCCAAAATTTAGCTTTTTATTAAGAAATCTTTCCCATATAGGATAGTTTTGACAAGAGTTGGCAAAAATAGCCTTATGGTAGCCTCCATGATGAATTTTATCAGCTATTTGATCATCTAAAATACCTAGAAAATCAATTTGTGTTTCTTCTAGGTAAGTATCTTTAATAAATGCGCTTTGGAAATTTTTATAGTTTTTAATTTTCCCTATTTGCAAACTTTGAATTTTCATGGTTCTAGTTTTTTTAATAAATCATCAGCACTGATAAAACCCGTGATTTTTAATTTTTCTTTTCCATTTTCAAAGAAAATTAAAACAGGTGGGCCAAAAACATTAAATTCTTTCATGGTTTTAATTTGTTCATTATTATTTTCGCTTACATCAACTTTGATAAGTTTGTAATTTTGCATTTTTTGTATGATTCTTTCATCGCTAAAGGTTAATTCATCTAAAAGTTTGCAATTTTCACACCAAGATGCAGTAAAATCAAGCATTATGGGCTTTGTATTTGTTTGTATTTCTTGCTTTAATTGTTCAAAATTGTTGATATAATCATAGCTTAAAGCAGGTTTTGAGGCAGATATAGTATTGAAATTTAAAGGATTTAAGAAATTTTTAGCCCCAAAAAGTCCCCCTAGGAAAATACTTAGAGAATAAGCTAAAATAAGAATTAAAATACTTTTTTTAATTTTAGAAATTATTGTAAAACTTTTTTCAAAAATTCCCATAAAAACACTAAAAAATACACCTAAAATTCCATAGGCAATTAAAATGTAATTTTCTTCAATAATTCTAGAAAGTATCCAAATAGCCATAGCCAACATAACAAAACCAAAGAAAATTTTTACTTTTTCCATCCAAAAACCAGGTTTAATAAAACCTAATCCTAAGCCTATGAAAAGCAAAGGTATACCCATACCAAAACTCATGATAAAAAGTGCACTACCACCTAATAAAGCATTGCCTGTATTGGCTATATAAATTAAAGCACCTGCTAAAGGAGCTGCTACGCAAGGACCTACTATTAAAGCAGATAAAAATCCCATGATGGCTATACCTACAACTCCCTTCCCTTTTTCGCTTTTTTTATGTATAAAGGTTTGAAATCTTAATGGCAATTCAAAACGAAAAGCTCCAAACATAGCAAAAGCAAAAGCTATGAAAATTAGAGCAAAAAGAATTAAAATAATAGGTTTTTGTAAAATTCCTTGAATACTTGCTCCTAGAAAACTTGCTATAACTCCAGCAATAGCATAGGCTAAAGACATGAAAAAAACATAGATAAAAGAGAGAAAAAAACTATATTTTTTTGAAAATTTAGCATTACTTTTTGCTACAATAAGAGAAGATAAAATCGGAATCATAGGTAAAATACAAGGTGTTAAGGAGAGTAAAAGTCCATAGCCAAAAAAACTTAGCAAAATCCAAAAAAAGTTATCTGTTGCTAAAAAATTTGCTATAGAGTTTTCTTCGGATTCAATTTTAGTTTTTTTATCTGTTTTTTGAGCTTTGTAAGGTTTTGAAATTTCAAAAGCATCTTTTTTAGAAATGAGATCAAAGTACCAAGTTTGAGGATTATAACACAAGCCTTGTTCAGAACAGCCTTGAAATTCGAGTTTGATTAAATTTGTGGTATTTTTTGCAAAGCGCTCTAGTAATAAATTTGGCAAAGCTAAATTTAATTTTTGATAATAAACATTTTCATTACCTCTTGTAGAACTTTGAGGTAGATTAATCAAAGAACTTATATCTTTTTCATTTATATATAATTTAAGTTTATTAGAATAAAGATAAATATCTTTTCCAAGTTCAATATCAATTGAGATAGAGTTATTATAAGAGTTTGATTTTACATTAAAAGCTTCATTTAAAGACAATATAGAAGCAAAACATAAACAAAAACTTAATAAAATAATACCAAAAATACGCATAAATTTCCTAAAAACTTATTTTTTCCTTTATTTTTAGCTTCAATTATAATTTATTATGGTAAATTTGCTTTAAATACTTTATAAAGGTTTGAAAATGCAAGAAAATAATTCTCCAAAAACGCAAGCGGCTGTTAAAAAGAATGAAATTTATGTTTCTGTTAAAAGAAAGAAAAGTACAATAGAATATGAAAAAGATTTAAAGAATTTGCAAATTGAGCTTTTGAAATTTCAAAATCATGTTAAAGCCAAAGGTTTAAAGGTTCTTATACTTATAGAAGGGCGTGATGCGGCTGGAAAAGGTGGAGCGATTAAACGTTTGATTGAGCATTTAAATCCGCGTGGTTGCCGCGTTGTGGCTCTTGAAAAACCTAGTGATGTGGAAAAAACACAGTGGTATTTTCAGCGTTATATAGCACATTTGCCCTCGGCCGGTGAGATTGTGATTTTTGACAGATCTTGGTATAATCGTGCAGGAGTAGAACCGGTTATGGGTTTTTGTACACCGCAACAACATAAGGATTTTTTAAGAGAGGTGCCTTTATTTGAAAATATGATTTCAAATAGTGATATTATTTTTTTTAAATTTTATTTTTCAGTATCAAAAGATGAGCAAAAAAAACGTTTTGAAAAACGCCGAAGTGATCCACTTAAACAATATAAATTATCTCCTGTGGATCAAAAATCACAAGAATTATGGGATAAATATACTTTAGCTAAATACTCTATGCTTTTAGCATCTAATACTCCAACTTGTCCTTGGACTATTATTTCTTCTGATGATAAGAAAAAAGCAAGATTAAATTTATTGCGTTTTATACTTTCTAAGGTAGAATATCCAAATAAAAAAACTGGAGATTTTTCCAAAATTGATACCAAATTAGTGCGTAGTGGAGAAGAAGAAATACGAAAAATGGAGGCGAATTTGGAAAAACTTGACAGTAAAAAAGCAGATGAGAAAATAAAAGATTTAGATTAAGGAAAAGAATGCAAAAGCTGGTTGAAAATTTAGTACTAAAGTACTATGATAAAGTAGTTGATTTAAGACATCAAATTCATATGCATCCTGAGCTTGAATTTGAAGAAGAAAACACAGCTCATTTAGTGTGTAAAATTTTAGATGAGTTTGGCATTAAATATCAAAAAAATATTGCAAAAACAGGAATTTTAGCTACTATAGAAGGAAAAAAGAAGAGTCAGAAAAAACCAAAATGCGTTCTTTTAAGAGCGGATATGGATGCTTTGCCTGTGCAAGAAAAAACTAATCTAAGTTATGCTTCAAAAATTGATGGTAAGATGCATGCATGTGGACATGATGGACATACAGCAGGACTTTTAGGAGCTGCTTTGATATTAAATGAGCTCAAAGATGAATTTTGTGGCACGATTAAATTTATGTTTCAGCCCGCAGAAGAGGGAAGCGGTGGAGCTAAACCTATGATAGAATCAGGTGTATTGGAAAATCCTTATGTTGATGCAGTTTTTGGTTGTCATTTATGGGGGCCTTTGCTTGAAAATACTGCTCAAATTGTAAGTGGCGAAATGATGGCTGGAACGGATATTTTTGATTTGGAATTTATTGGCAGAGGAGGGCATGGAGCTCATCCGCACACTTGTATAGATCCTATAATTATGGCAACGCAATTTGTAAATAATATACAAAGTGTTGTTTCTAGGCGTTTAGCCCCTTATGAAGCAGGGGTGATTACCGTAGGTCAAATTTGTGCAGGAACTACTTATAATGTTATTCCTGCAAATGCTTATTTAAAAGGAACTGTGCGCTTTTTAAATGATAAAACACAAGATATTTTACAAAGTTCTCTAGAAGAAGTGGCTGCTGCTACAGCAAAATCTAATGGTGGAGATTATAAGCTTAAATATACTAAAGAATTTCCTCCATTGATTAATGATGAAAAAGCTGCTTTGATAGCAAGAAAAGCTTTTGCAAAGGTCTTAGGAGAAGAAAATATCATTGTTTCTTCTAAACCTGACATGGGGGCTGAAGATTTTGCTTTTTTAACACGAGAAAGAATGGGAGCTTATGTGTTTGTTGGAATTTCAAAGGATTTAAATCATCCAGCTTTGCATCATAGTTCTACTTTTTGTTGGGATGATGAAAATTTAAAAGTCTTAATGCAAGGTGATGTGATGATGGCTTTAGAATTTTTAAATTTATAAAATAGAATTAAAAATTCACAAAAAATTCACAAAAAATGAGTAAAATTTAATCTTGATTTTTCTTTAGGATTTGTTATTATGAAAAAGAAGGTTATTTTAATCGTTTTAATTGCAATACTTGGAAGTGTTGGGGCTTATTTTATTTTTTTTAATAATGATGAAAAAATCAGCTATTTAACTCAAAAAATACAAAAAAAAGATATATCTCAAACCATAGAGGCAGTAGGAAAGGTATATGCCAAAGATCAAGTCGATGTAGGTGCTCAAGTTAGCGGACAAATTATAAAACTTTATGTTGATGTAGGAACCCATGTAAAGCAAGGTGATTTGATCGCTCAAATTGACAAAGATAAACAACAAAACGATTTAGATATTACAAAAGCTCAGCTTGAAAGCGCTAAGGCTAATTTAGAGAGTAAAAAAGTTGCCCTTGAGATTGCGAATAAGCAATATCAAAGAGAGCAAAAACTTTATGCAGCTAAAGCAAGTTCTCTTGAAAATTTAGAAACTCAAAAAAATAATTATTATACTTTAAAAGCCAATGTTGCAGAGCTTAATGCTCAAGTAGTTCAGCTTGAAATCACTCTTAAAAATGCACAAAAAGATTTAGGTTATACAACCATTACTGCTCCTATGGATGGTGTTGTGATTAATGTAGCTGTAGATGAAGGACAAACAGTTAATGCTAATCAAAACACTCCTACTATAGTCCGTATAGCTAATTTAGACGAAATGGAAGTAAGAATGGAAATAGCAGAGGCTGATGTGAGTAAGATAAAAGTAGGAACAGAGCTTGATTTTTCTTTGCTTAATGATCCTCAAAAAGCTTATCATGCTACTATTGCAAGTATAGATCCAGCTGATACTGAAGTGAGTGATTCTAGCACAAGCTCAAGCTCATCAAGTTCGAGTTCTTCAAGCTCAAGCTCATCAAATGCTATTTATTATTACGCAAAATTTTATGTAGCCAATAAAGATGATTTTTTGCGTATTGGTATGAGTATACAAAATGAAATTGTTGTAGCAAGTGCAAAGGCTGTTTTAGCAGTGCCAACTTATGCAATTAAAAGTGATCCAAAAGGCTATTATGTTGAAATTTTGGAAAATCAAAAAGCTGTTAAAAAATATGTCAAACTTGGCATTAAAGATTCTATCAATACTCAAATTTTAGAAGGTGTAAATGAAAATGAAGAATTGATAGTAAGCTCAAGTGCTGATGGCTTAGCTCCTAAAATGAAGTTGAGATTTTAATGATTTTTCTTAAAAATATTTGCAAGAATATAGGCGAAAATGCCATTTTAAAAAATGTAAGTTTAAGTATAGAAAAAGGTGAATTTGTTGCCATTATAGGACAAAGTGGAAGTGGTAAAACTTCACTTTTGAATATCATAGGAACATTAGATACACCAAGTAGTGGAACTTATGTTTTTAATGAGTATGAAGTCACTAAACTTAATAATGATGAAAAAGCAAGATTAAGGCGTGAAAAAATAGGCTTTATATTTCAAAGATACAATCTTTTAAGCTTGCTGAGTGCTAAAGAAAATGTCTCTTTACCTGCAGTTTATGCGGGAAAAAATTTACAAGAAAGAAGTCAAAACGCTAAAAAACTTTTAAATGATTTGGAACTAGCTCATAAGTTAGATTCTAAACCGAATGAATTAAGCGGAGGACAGCAACAACGCGTTTCTATAGCAAGAGCTTTGATGAATGGCGGAGAGCTTATTTTGGCTGATGAGCCAACGGGAGCTTTGGATAGTAAAAGTGGTATTATGGTGCTTGAAATTTTACAAAAACTTAACGCACAAGGTCATACTATAGTCTTAGTAACTCACGATCCAAAAATTGCAGCACAAGCTAAAAGGGTTATAGAGATTAAAGATGGAGAAATTTTAAGTGATACTAAAAAGGAAAAAGCTCAAGAAAAACTCACTTTAAAAACAATGCCCAAAGAGAAAAAAACACTTACTTTGCTTAAAAATCAAGCCTTTGAGTGTTTTAAGATAGCTTATTCTTCCATACTTGCACACAAACTTCGTTCTATTTTAACTATGCTTGGAATCATCATAGGTATTGCTTCTGTAGTTTGTGTTGTAGCTTTGGGATTGGGTTCTCAAGCTAAGGTGCTTGAGTCCATTGCAAGACTTGGAACAAATACTATTGAAATTCGTCCTGGAAGGGGTTTTGGAGATTTGCGTTCAGGTAAAACAAGGCTTAATTTTAGTGATTTAGAAACGCTAAGATCCCTAGAATATTTAGAAGCAGTTGATGCTCATTCAAATACTTCAGGTGTGGCAACTTATACCAATATTTCTTTAAGCGCAAGAGCTGAAGGAGTGGGGGTAAATAATTTTGCTATAGAAGGTTTAAGGATAGATGCGGGAAGAATTTTAAATAATGATGATGTAAAAAATAGTACCAATGTTGCTGTGTTAGATTTTAACGCTAAAAAAAATCTTTTTCCTGATGAAAAAAGTGAAAATATTTTAGGTCGTGTGGTGCTTTTTAATTCTCAACCTTTTAAGATTATAGGAGTTTTGCAAAAAGATACAGACAAGCCTATAGAAGATAATGTAGTGCGTCTTTATATACCCTATACAACACTGATGAATAAGCTTACAGGAGATAGAAATTTGCGTGAAATCATAGTTAAGGTTAAAGATGATGTGAGTTCAACTTTGGCTGAAAATGCTATTATAAGAATTTTAGAAATTAAACGCGGACAAAAGGATTTTTTTACTTTTAATTCTGACACCTTTAAGCAAGCTATTACAGCAAATAAACGCACTACAACGATACTTACCGCTTGTGTGGCTATGATTGCTTTGATTGTTGGGGGTATAGGAGTGATGAATATCATGCTTGTTTCTGTAAGTGAAAGAACAAGAGAAATAGGCATACGCATGGCTATAGGGGCTAGAAGAGAAGATATTATGATGCAGTTTTTAATCGAAGCGGTTATGATTTGTACTATAGGGGCGATTTTAGGTGTGATTTTATCGATTTTTGTTATTTTTGCTTTTAATACTTTAAGTACAGATTTTCCTATGATTTTAAATGCTTATTCTGTGCTTTTGGGACTTTTAAGTTCTATGTTTATCGGTGTGGTTTTTGGTTTTTTCCCTGCAAGAAATGCAGCAAATTTAAATCCTATTAGTGCATTATCAAAGGAATGATATGAAAATAATACTTAGCATTTTTTTAGCATTTTTCTTGAGTGCTTGTGGTGCAAAACTTAGCTTGCCTAAAGAAGTTGATTTAACTCAAGAACAAATGAAAGATTTAAATCTCACTTATGATTGGTATAAATCCTATGATAATGCAAAATTAAATGAATTTCTAAATTTTGTTTTATTGAATAATAGTGATATTAATATTGCTAGAAAAACTTTGCTTTCAGCTTTAGCTAGAGCTGATTTGATTGATTATGATTTATATCCGACTTTAAGTGGAAATTTGGGTTTTGGTGGAGATAAAGATTTAAATTCAGGCAAACAAAGTAAAAATTTCAATCATTCTTTAAATTTAAGCTATGAGCTTGATATTTATGGAAAATTAAGAGATAGTGCAAGTGCGAGTGAATTTAGTGCAAAAGCAAGTGCTTATGATCTTGAAAATTTAAAAATAAGCATGATCAATACAGCTTTAAATGATGTTTTTGAGCTGGCTTATTTTAACGATGTAGATAAATTACTTCAAACTTATCTTTCAAATTTAGAACAAATGAAAGAGCTTTATAGCTATAAATACAAGTTTGGAAAAATAGAAGAATTAGATCTTTTAAACATAGAGCAAAGCTTATTAAGAGCTAAACAAAATTTATTAAGCAATGATCAAAATCGTAATTTACTCATAAAAAATTTACAAGATTTATTGGCAAAGCAAGAAGGTTTTATTTATATAGAGTATTTTAAAACTTTATCTTTAAACGATTTTAAAACCTTAAGTCCTGATTTTAATATACCTTTAAAAGCTTTAGCCTACCGTGCAGATGTGAGATCTAAACTCAATAGTTTAAAATCTGCCTTTAAAGATTATTCTTCTATGCAAAAATCTTTTTTGCCTAGTATTTCTTTAGGTGGAGCATTAAGCGGGAGTGATAAAAAAATCGATGATAGTTTTAAATTTGAAATTTTAAGTGGCAATGTTAAGATTTCTTTACCTTTCTTAGATTATGGTAGAGTAAAGCAAAATATCAAAATTTCACAATTTACTTATGAGCAACTTTTAATTTCTTATGAGCAAGTCTTGCAAAGTGCGATGAATGAATTTGCGTTAAATTATAAAGATTATCAAAGTAACACCTTGCTTTTGCAAAATTTGCAAAATATTAACATTAAACAAGAGCTTATCACTAAGGCGTATTATGAAAAATATATTTTAGGAAAAAGTGAATTAAAAGATTATTTGGATGCAAACAATACTTTAAATTCTACCCAGCAAGAATTTTTAAGAGCTAGATTTAATCTTTTAAAAACCATTAATTCTTACTATCAAATCACAGCTTTAAGTTTTAATGATGAAAACTTAGAATTTCCTAAGTATTAAATTTAATAATCAATGATATTTTTTAAATCCTCGAGTAACTTTTTAGCCATCAGCTCATAGCCTTTTATAGTAAGATGTACATCATTGAGCGAAAGCTTTTGTTCTATCCATTTGTTTTTTCCTCCACTATCTTGCATAAACTGATGCATATCAAAAATAAGAGTTTTTTCTTCTTTAGCAACTTCATATAATGCTTTGCGTATGGTAAAAAAATCAGGAGCAAGCTTGTAGTTTTTACCTTGTTTTTGAACTACAGTTGGTGGAGAGATTAGCATGATAACAGCGTTTTTATTGTAAGTTTTTAAAATACTAATCCATTTTTTTAAATTATTTTTAAATTTTTGTTTTTCAAACCCTTTAAAGAGTGCATCATTAGAACCATAGGCAAGAATAATTAAATCATTGTGTAAAAGTCCTAGTTCTTTTTTTACAACTGTTTGATTCCAAGAGAGCCATAAATCACTTTTGGCACCATTGATTGCAATGGTATCTAAGAAAATATTATTATCTTTATTTGTGATGAAATATCCTCCTAGCTCAGCATCCTTTTGCAAGGCTGAAATTTGCAAAGGAAGATCAAGTTCTAGTTCTTTATAAGACCATTTATTAATTTGTGTAGTTCTTAACTCATAGCTTTGGTTTTTTGCATCTTTGATGCTAAAAGCATTGGTATTTTGCTTGGCTTTAAATAAAAATCCTATCTTGAATTTTTTTTTATCTAAGGTTGTATCAAGGTTGATTTTTGCGCCTTTGATTTTTGCTTTGGCTATTATCCCACCTAGTGGAAAATTATGTCCAGTATTAGCAGGATTTCTTGAGTTTAAAATTTCAAAGTTTTTATAAGAATAAACAAGATTAAGATTTTGTTGATATTTGGGCTGTAGAGGATAGGCAAAACCTATAGAGTTAGAGCGGATTAAATATCCTCTTATGACACGCGGAAAGAAATCAGCCGCCATATGAGAATCTCCATAAATTCTAATTCCTATGTTTTGATTTTTTTCTAATTTTTTTTCTAGATTTTTAAGATCTTTTTTTGATACATAACTTGTTAAAGCAGAGTGATTTTTGTTTTGATTGAGTATGGAATCTATTGTGTCATTTGTATTTAAATTTTGTGCATAAGAGCTAGTAAAAATAATAAAAAACAATAAGATAATTTTAAATTTATTTACTAGCATTTTCTTCCTTAAGTTTTATGTGTTCTAATAAAAGTTTAGACATTTCTCTTGCGCCACTTGGAGTAAAATGAACCCCATCATCTGTTCTTACTTTTATACTTCTATTGTTTTCATCTTTTATATAAGCTGAGTATTCATCATTGACACTAAAAAATAGCTTAGTGTTGATAAAAATTTCTTTATTTTTAAGAATTTCATCGCTGTAAATTTTATTGAGCACTTGTATTTTTTTGTTCAAATCTTCTTTTTTTACAGGAGGGATTTCAAACCAAAAAACTTTGGCTTTATGTTTTTTAGCGATTTTAATGATTTCATCTACACGATTTGTATAAATATCTATCCAAGAAGGGGAGCCAAAACGATGGTAATTTCCTCCTTTTTTAATATCCCAAGGATCATTAGCGCCAAGAAGAACAACAAGATATTTAATATTTGAGTTTTTAACAAAAGCTTCATTGGTGGCTTTTGACCAGTCAAAATAGGATTTATAAGAAAGGCCTGTATTTTGTTTACTAAGATCGGTTACCTTAAGATTTAAATTTCTTAAATCTCTATTTAAGGCTATTGCAACACCTTGCATTAAAGAATCTCCGATAAATAAAAACTCATCTCCATTTTGTAGCTCTAATTTGGTATTGTCGATAAAACTAATATTTGCATCTTGGATTAAGGTTAGATTTGTTTCTTTATGAGAAGTGTTTTCATCATTTTCTAAAGCGTTTAGAACTTTATTTATTTTACTTAAGTTTTCATCTGTTGATTTACTTTCTTGATTTGTAGTTTCTTTATTGGTTTGAGGCAAGGGTTCGTTGCTTAAAATTGCACGAATTTGTTCTAATTTAATTTTGAAGCCATTGGCTTCTTTTAAAAGATCATTATGAGGATAGAATGCAAAGTGATATTTTTGTTCTATATAAGAGCTAATACTCTGATTCATAACTACAACAACCAAGCCAAGCACTATAATCAAAATGAAGAAAAATCTAACTACACTCATCTAAAAACTCGAATAAATAAAATCAGGAATTCCATCTGGCATAAAAGCAAAAACCAAAAGTAAAATAAAAGCTATGATAAAAGGTTTTAGCAAAAATGGAGTAAGATTTAAAATCTTAATGCAATATTCTTTAAAATTAATAAATAAAGGATAGACCATAAAAAGAACCCCAAAAGCAACCAACATATAAATATCGTTATAAGATGGAATTTGGAAGAAATTATAATAACAAGCTTTAAAATATTCTATTGCATCTTCTAGATTTTTGCTATAGTAAAAGAAAATCCAAGTAAAACATACAAATTGAAAGGTTAAAAATCTTCCTAAAGCTGGAATTTTTTGTAAACTAAATTTGCTTAAAGCTAGCAAATGTATAAAAACTATGCCAATGCCATGCAATAAACCCCAAACAATAAAAGCAAGTGTATTGCCATGCCACATACCTGAAAGTATAAAAGCGATGAGTATGTTAACTATAGTGCGTGGCATTCCTTTTCTATTGCCCCCTAAAGGTATATAGATATAATCTCTTATAAAGGTTGAAAGACTGATATGCCATCTAGCCCAAAAATCTTTTAGGTTTTTTGCAAGATAAGGCATGTTAAAGTTAGGCGGAAGGGTAAAACCTAACATTAAAGCAAAAGCACAAACTAAATCAACATATCCGCTAAAATCGCAGTATATTTGAATCGCATAGGCGTAAATTGCGCTTAAAAGTTGTATGAAATTATAAGATTGTGGAAAGTCTAAAATACTTTTAGCATAAATTCCAAGGTAATTGGCTATTAAAACTTTTTTAACTATACCAAAAACAAGCAAGATGATGATTAAATTTGCATGTTTAAATTCGCGTTTTTGATAGGCCTGCTCAAAGAAAAAAGAACTTCGCATAATAGGCCCTGAAAGTAGTGTTGGAAAAAATGATAAGAAGGTTGCTAAATTTAAAAAACTTTCTAAACGGCGTTTTTGATAAACTTCCACAAGATAAGTGATAGAAGTAAAAGTATAAAAACTAATTCCTATTGGTAATACTAAATCAATATTTAAAAATTCTAAACCGAAAAAATTTAATATCTCATCAACACTTCCTTTGATACTAGGAAAGTATTTAAAAAAACATAAATTTAAAATAATAAAAGCCATGCAAGTAGCGAAAATATAACGCTTGCGACGCACAAAAATTAGCAAGGCAAAATAGTGTATAAAAAAGGTATATATAAATAAAACCAAGGCGAAATAAGGATTGATTAAAATATAAATAATATAAGAGAAAATTAAAATTAAAATATTTTGTATTTTGTAATCATTTTTAAAAGTCCAATAAATAGCAAAAAAAGCTATCATTAAAATACTAAATTCTAGAGAAAAATAAGTCATACCTTCAATCCAAAGCGAGATTTGCCCATAGTAGGGCAAAGATTATTTTTTTCTGCTTAATGCAATATTTTTGATGTATTGATCAGCTAAATAAAGTCCATTTCCATGTTCTCCGATTAACTTAATCTTGTCAACTATACCGCGGAAAAGTGCTTCTTCTTCGTGTTGTTCGCTTACATACCATTGTAAGAAATTAAAAGTAGAATAGTCTTTATGTGTTAGCATGTGTTCAACTAAAGTATTGATTGACTTTGTGATAAATTGCTCATGTTCATAGGTTTTTTCAAAAACATCAAGTAAAGATTTGAAATTTTGTTCAGGCTGTTTTACTTCTTGAAGCTCTACATGAGAATCTGTCTCATTAAGATAAGTGATAAGCTTTTTAGCATGATCGCTTTCTTCGCTTGCATGTGCAAACAAGAAGGCTCCAGCTCCATCAAGACTGTTTTCATAGCACCAAGAACTCATACTAAGATATAAGTTTGCTGCATACATTTCTTTGTTTATTTGTTCATTGAGTAATTTTACAACTTCTTTAGAAAGCATTCTTATCTCCTTATTAAAATTTAAAATGTTTTATAATGATATATTATTTTTTTAAAAACAAGCTAAATTTTTTGATAGTTAAAAATTATATTTAAGAAAAATACAAAATAAAAAATGTTTCCAAAATGTTTCCAAGTTTTTTTAAACTTCCATTACTTTTTTAAAGTTAAGGAGAAAAAATGAAAAAAATTCTATCTTTAAGTGTGGCAAGTCTTGCACTTTGTGGTGCTTTAAATGCAGCAGATTTAAAAATCGCAGGTTCATCGACTGTGTATCCTTTTACTTCTTTTGTAGCTGAAGAATACGCTTCGATTAAAAATACAAAAACTCCTATAGTAGAGAGCTTGGGAACAGGGGGTGGATTTAAGGTATTTTGCGAAGGAACTACTGATATTTCTAATGCTTCAAGACCTATGAAATTAAGCGAATTTGAAACTTGCAAAAAAGCAGGAGTAACTGACATAGTAGGGATTATGATAGGCTATGATGGTATAGTTTTAGCTCAAAATAAAACCAATGCTCCATTAAATATCACAAAAAAAGAACTTTTCTTAGCATTAGCAAAAGAAATTCCACAAAATGGAAAACTTATACCAAATCCTTATACAAACTGGAATCAAATCAATAAAAATTTACCAAATCGTAAAATTAGTGTTTATGGTCCACCATCAAGTTCAGGAACAAGAGATACTATAGAAGAGCTTGTAATGAGTGATGTGTCTAA
Source organism: Campylobacter sp. US42a (assembly GCF_004379055.1). NCBI lineage: Bacteria > Pseudomonadati > Campylobacterota > Epsilonproteobacteria > Campylobacterales > Campylobacteraceae > Campylobacter > Campylobacter sp. US42a. The sequence continues at coordinate 115,578 of NZ_RYYK01000003.1, read as the reverse complement.
AAAAATTCCTGAGTATAAAGGTGAGTATAAAACCATACGCCAAGATGGTGCTTATATCCCAAGTGGCGAAAATGACAATCTAATCGTTTCAAAACTTACTATTGATAAAGATGCTTTTGGAATTTTTGGTTATAGCTTTTTGGTAAGCAATTCAGACAAAATCAATGCTGCTAATATCGATGGTGTTACGCCAAGCGAAGAAAGCATCGCAGATGAAAAATACGAACTTGCAAGAAGTTTGTTTATTTATATCAATGCTAAGAAAAATCCAAAAGAAGCCTTTGAATTTGCAAAAATTTATATGAGTGATGATTTGGCAAAAAGTGGTGGAGAGCTTGAAAAAATAGGACTTGTTCCTTTAAGTGATGATAAATTAAAAGCTTCTCAAAAACATGTAGAAGATAGAAAAATTTTAAATGATGAGCTTGTAAAAGCTGGAAAAGTTTTTTAAGGAAAAACTTTGCTAAAAGAAAAAATAATCAAATTTGCACTTTTTTTATGTGCTTTTGTAAGCGTGATAGTAAGCTTTGCTATCATGCTTACAATTTTAATTGAAGCTTTAAAATTCTTTCAAAAAGAAAGCGTTGTTACCTTTTTATTCTCAAGTCAGTGGGCAGCTGATGCAGCTTTTATGAATGCAGATGGCACGAGTAAACAAGGTGTTTTTGGGGCGCTATCGCTTTTTTGGGGAACTTTTTATATTTCATTGATTGCTATGCTAACGGCTTTACCTTTAGGGGTTATGTGTGCTATATATTTAGGTGTTTTTGCTGGCAAAAAATCTAAAAATTACTTAAAACCTATTTTAGAAATCATTGCAGGGATTCCTACTGTTGTTTTTGGATTTTTTGCGGCTATAGTCGTAGCGCCTTTTATAGTGTGGTTTTTTTCTTTATTTGGGATACAGGCAAGTTTTCAAAGTGCTTTAGGCGCAGGTTTTATCATGGGGATCATGATAGTACCTATAGTGGCTTCTTTATCTCAAGATTGTATCGAAGCAGTAAGCGAGAAAAGGATTAATGGCGCTTATGCTTTAGGTATGACAAAAAAAGAAGTGGTTTTTGCTGTGATTTTACCTGAGGCTATTCCTGGTATAGTTGCAGCTTGTCTTTTAGGACTTTCAAGAGCCTTAGGCGAAACTATGATAGTGGTAATGGCAGCTTCTTTGCGTCCAAATTTAACGATGAATTTTTTAGAAGATATGACAACAGTAACGGTAAAAATCGTAGAAGCTTTAAGTGGAGATCAAGCTTTTGATAGTTCTTTGGCTTTGAGTGCTTTTTCTTTAGGTTTGGTGCTTTTTATCATCACTTTAATCATCAATATGTTTAGCGTTTATCTCATCAATCGCTTTCACAAAAGGAAAAATTTATGAAAAAACTTTTTAAAAAAAGACAAAAAGCTTCAAAGTCTTTTAAAAGACTTTGTAAAATGGGGCTTTATATTAATTTAATTTTTCTTTGTATCTTTTTAGGAAGTGTGGCTTATCTTGGATTTCCTGCTTTTAAGCAAACCTATATTTTTGTAGAGGCTAATAGAAATTCTCCTGCTTATGATCTTTTATCTCGCGCTGAGCAAAGAAAGATAAGAACAGGGCAAATCACTGAAAAAACTTGGCTTTTGGCAAATTCAGAAGCGGATCAATATATGAAGCAAAAATATAATCGCCTTAGTGAAAAACAAAGAACTTTAGTCGATGATCTTGTGCAAAAAGGCGAGATAGAGCTTAAATTTAATAGCAATTTCTTTTTAAATGGGGACTCAAAATCTCCTGAAAATTCAGGAATTTTATCTTCAGTTGTAGGGACTTTGCTTGTTATGCTTGTTTGTATGGTTGCGAGTGTTCCTATAGGCGTTGCAGCGGCAATTTACTTAGAGGAATTTGCGCCACAAAATATCCTTACACATTTTATAGAAGTGTGCATTAACAACCTTGCAAGTATTCCAAGTATCTTGTTTGGACTTTTAGGACTTGGAGTGTTTATCAATCTTTTTGGAATGCCTCGCTCAAGTGCTTTAGTGGGTGGGCTTACTTTGGCGATTATGAGTTTGCCTATTATCATTGTTTCAACCAAAGCAGCTTTAAAAAGTGTGGACATTAACATGAAAAATGCCGCTTATGCCTTAGGCATGACAAAGGTTCAAATGGTAAAAGGCATTATGTTGCCTTTGGCTATGCCTATGATTTTAACAGGTTCTATTTTGACTTTAGCGCAAGCTATAGGAGAGACTGCACCTTTGATGATTATCGGTATGATAGCCTTTATCCCTGATGTAGCTAGTTCTATTTTTGATCCAACTAGCGTTTTACCTGCTCAAATTTACTCATGGTCGGCTATGCCAGAGCGTGCATTTTTAGAAAGAACAGCAGCGGGTATTATTGTGCTTTTAGGACTTTTAGTCGTGTTAAATCTTAGTGCGATATTATTAAGAAAATATTTTCAAGGAAAATTAAAGTGATAGCAAAAACAACAAATTTAAATTTATTTTATGGAAAAAAACAAGCTTTATTTGATATCAATATGCAAATAGAACAAAACAAAATTACCGCACTCATCGGTGCTTCTGGATGTGGTAAATCCACTTTTTTGCGTTGTTTTAACAGAATGAATGATAAAATCGCAAAAATCGATGGTTTAGTGGAAATTGAAGGAAAAGATGTTAAAAATCAAGATGTAGTAGCCTTGCGTAAAAATGTAGGCATGGTTTTTCAACAACCTAATGTTTTTGTAAAAAGCATTTATGAAAACATTTCTTATGCACCAAAACTTCACGGTATGATTAAAAACAAAGATGAAGAAGAAGCTTTGGTGGTGGATTGTTTGCAAAAAGTAGGGCTTTTTGAAGAGGTTAAAGATAAATTAAAGCAAAATGCCCTAGCTCTTTCAGGCGGACAACAACAACGCCTTTGTATTGCAAGAGCTTTAGCAATAAAACCTAAGCTCTTGCTTTTAGATGAGCCAACTTCCGCACTTGATCCTATTAGCTCAGGTGTTATAGAAGAGCTTTTAAAAGAATTAAGTCATAATCTTTCCATGATTATGGTAACGCACAACATGCAACAAGGCAAACGCGTGGCTGATTATACTGCATTTTTTCACCTAGGTGAGCTTATAGAATTTGGTGAAAGTAAAGAATTTTTTGAAAATCCAAAACAAGAAAAAACCAAGGCTTACTTAAGCGGTGCTTTTGGATAATAAAACCGCTATTTTTAGCGGTTTTATTTTAAGAAAAATTTGTTAAAATTTGCCTTTTATCTTTTAAGGCATTAATCATGGCAAAAAAACAACTCTCTTTAACAAGACTTAGTTTTCCTATATTTTGGGATTTGCTTTCTAAGTATTTAACCGTGATTATCAATACCGCTATGGTGTCGCATTATTCTAATTTTCTTGTCGGTGCTATGGGTGCTGGAAATCAAATTTTAGATCTTTTTATCACTATTTTTTCATTTTTAAGTGTGGGTTGTAGTGTGGTGATCGCACAAGCAATTGGTGCAAAAGATCATGTTTTAGCAAGAAAAGTGATTCATCAAAGTTTGTTCTTAAATGCACTTTTAGGCTTTGTATGCGGTGTGCTTATTTTATGGCACGGGGAGTATTTGCTTTATCTTTTAAAAATCCCACAAGAATTGCTCAAAGATAGCGAAATTTACTTACATATGCTTGCAATTTGTTTGTTTTTTGATGCCATAGGAATTGTTTTAGCGGCTATTGTAAGGGTTTATAATATGGCTTATTGGGTCATGCTTATAGGCTTTTTGATGGATATAGTGGTGATTTGTGGAAATTATTATGTTTTGCATTATACAAAATCAGAATTTTTTGGAGTAGGGCTTAGCAATATTTTTGCTCGTATTGTTGCTATAGTGGCTTTACTTGTGATACTTTTTTATAAACTTAAAATTCATCTTAAAATCAAAGAAATGATAAAACTTGAAAAAGAGGTATTAAAAAAGGTTTTAAATATAGGTGGATTTTCAGCAGGGGAAAATCTTTTGTGGATAGTCCAATACACTATAGCCTTTGCTTTTGTAGCAAGCTTAGGCGAGGCGAGTTTGAGTGTGCAAACGATTTATTTTCAAATTTCAATGCTTATCATGCTTATAGGACAAGCTACAAGCATAGCTAATGAAATTATAGTAGGTAAATTAGTCGGCGCTAGATATGAAAATATCGCTTATAAACATGCTTGGCGTGCTTTGTATTTTAGTGTGGTGGCAAGTGCTTTAGTAGCGCTTTTGAATTATCTTTGTCAAGATTTTACTATGCAAATTTTAGGGCTTAAAGAAGAGTTAAAAAATTTAATGATACCTTTATTTGCTCTTTCAATCTTTCTTGAAATTTCACGAACTTTTAATATAGTTATGGTTAATTCCTTGCGTGCAAGTGGCGATGCTAAGTTTCCATTTTTTAGCGGACTTGTTTTTATGATGGGGGTATCTTTGCCTGTGGGTTATGTGCTTTGTTTTCATTTTAATCTTGGAATTTTAGGGGTTTGGATAGGGTTTTGCGCAGATGAGTTTTTGCGTGGAATGGTAAATTCATACAGATGGAAAAGCAAAAAATGGCAAGGCAAAGCTCTAGTTTAAAATCATTTATTTATAAAGATGAGTGCTATTTTTATTCTAAAAAACGCATAAAAACTTTAAGATTAAGGCTTAATGAAAGGGGTGAATTTGTTCTTAGCATTCCTTATTTTTGCACCTTTAAAAGCGTTTATGAGTTTTTAGATAAATCAAGTTCTTGGATGAATGAAGCAAAAAAAAGATTTGAAAAAAAAGCCTTAAAAGATGATGAATTAATCTTTTTAGCTAAAAAATATAAAATTATTTTTGATGAAAATGCCAAAAAAACTTATTTTGATAAAGATAAAATTCTTTGTCAAAATAAAGCAAAATTAGATTTATTTTTAAGACAAAATGCTAAAAAGATTTTTACTTTTTATCTTAAAAAATGGAGTAAAAAAACAGGCTTATTTTACACGCATTTAAGCATTAAAAATATGAAAACGCGTTGGGGTTCATGCAATCATAATAAAGCTTATATTAATTTAAATTTAAAACTCATTCAAAAGAATTTAAGAGCTATCGAATATGTGATTTTGCATGAAATCAGCCACTTAAAATTCCCCAATCACAGCAAAGAATTTTATACTTTTATAGAGCATTTTATGAGTGATTTTAGGCAAAGAGAGAAAGAATTTTTAAGTTAAAAATGTTATATTTATAGTTTATTTTTCAAAAAAGGCATAATATGACTTTGGATTTTGATTTTATTTATAATGCAGATAATGATATTTTTGAATATTTATTGCGTTTTTATGCGAAAAATTACAATTATATCCTTAGCAAAGAAGAAAATATTTATCATTTTTCTATTGATGCAGATGAAGAAAATTTAAAGACTTTTTGTGATTCTTTGAATTTCATGAGTCATAGTGTTTTTTTGAAAAAATTTGATGTAAAAGCAGGGCAGGGTTTTAACCCTTGTATACCAGAAGATAAAGAATTTTCGAAATTTTCTTATATTACGCATTTAAATTCTAATGCTTATCAAGAAAAAAAACTTTTAAACAAAAACGAATGGGGCGTGTTTTGTGAGTGTGAATTTTCAAGCAATTTATCAGAATTTGAAAAAATCAATGAAGAAAATTTCAATATTTTTTTAAATCTTGCTTTTGATTTGTTAAGTCAAGAAAAAAAGATTTATTTAAAAGATAAAAATGGTATTTATGAATTTTCTTTGTTTAAGAACAAATTTATAGGAGATTTTTTACTTCCTTGTGATATTAAAGCTATAAATTCAGTTTTTGTTTGTTCAAATGAAAATTTAAAACTTCTTGCAAGTTTCGAAAAACCTTTGATGAAGCTAAGGCTTAATGCTATGTTTAGAAAAAATCACAATCTTGATTTTAATGATTTTAAAATCAGACTTGCTAGGGATTTGTTTTGCTTTGCTTTAGGTTTAAAACTTTTTGAAAATGAATATAAATTTTTAAGCGTAAAAAAGATAGAAGAATATCAAAAAGATTTTTATATCAGTGCTTTAGATGAGCAAGTGGTGGTTTTGGAAGGCTTTGAATTTATCAATGCTAAGGCAAGAGAGCTTATTTTTTCTAAAAAAGATAAAAATATGGCAAGAATTTCTTATCTTGTAAGCCGTTATAAAGAAAAAGCTTTTATTTTAGAGCTTAGTAAGGATTATGAAGATATTTTACTTATCAATAAAGAGCTTAATTTGCTTAAACTTTGCTTACCAAAGCACAGCAAAGAGCTTTATGATGAGATTAAAAAAGATGAAATTGGTGCAAGGCTTTTAGAAAATTTTAGCAAGGAATTTCCTCTTTTAGATGAAAATTTTGAGCTTCAAAATAATTTTTATTCCTTGCTTGGCTTGGTAGGAAGAGTGCTAAATTTGGGTAAAAATTTACAAGAGAGTGCTAATGAGCTTTTAAAAATCGCTGATGAATCAAAAATGCCTCGCGGAGTAAAGATTGATTATCGTTTGAAAGAAGATAAAAGTTTTGATTATACAAGAACTTTAAGATCTACTATGAGTTTTATGTTAGCAGGTGTGGATAGTGCTAATATCGCTTATGGAGCGGTTGAGAGTTTGGCTTATTTCTTGCGTGATACCTATGATGAATTAAGAGAGAAAAAGCAAAGTGATTTAGCACTTATAAGCGGATCTTTGTTTGAACATAAATCTTTGCTTAAAAATACTTTAAAACATCTTAAAAATTGTCAATTAAGCGATGTGCCACTTAGGGTATAAGATTAAAATCTCAGGTCTAGTTCAAGGGGTGGGTTTTCGTCCCTTAGTTTATGAACTAGCTTTAAAATCAAAGCTTTTTGGAGAGGTAAGAAATGATGGTTTTGGGGTAGAAATCATCCTTGCTTGCACTCAAAAAGAATGTGAAAATTTCATAGAAAATTTAAAAAATCATCTCCCACCTTTAGCAAGAATAGATAAGCTTATAATGACGCAAATTTCTATTTCAAACTATGAGAATTTTAGCATTACTCCTTCTTTAAAGAACACAAAAAGCACGCCTATGTTAAGTGATTTTGCGCTTTGTAAGGAGTGTAAAAAAGAATTTTTTGATGAAAAAAATCCACGCTTTTTATATCCTTTTATCACTTGTACGTATTGTGGGCCACGCTTTAGTATTATAAAAAGTCTTCCTTATGATAGATTTAATACTTCCATGCAAGAATTATTGATGTGTGAGTTTTGCAAAAGTGAATACGAAGATCCTAAAAATAGGCGTTTTCATGCCCAGCCCATTAGTTGCCCTAAGTGTAAAATCAATGTTTTTCTTAAAAATCCAAAGGGTGAAATTTTAGCCAAAGATCAAGAAGCTTTTATGCAAAGTGCGAAGTTTTTAAAGGAAGGTAAAATTTTAGCCATAAAAGGCATGGGCGGTTTTCATCTCATGTGCGATGCTTTTAATGAAGAAGCTTTAAAAACTCTAAGACTTAGAAAAAATCGCCCCAAAAAACCCTTTGCTTTGATGTGTAAAGATTTACAAGGCGCTAAAGAACTTGCCTTTATAGATGAAAAAGAAGAAGCTTTGCTTGGTGGGGTTTTAGCTCCTATTGTGATTTTAAAGGCAAAAAAAGCATTTTCTTTAATCGCACCTGATGTTGATAAAATCGGCATTATGCTAGCTTATACACCTTTACACCTTTTGCTTTTTGAGTATTTTAAAGGAAGTCTTGTAGCAACAAGTGCAAATTTAAGCGGAGAAAGTATCATTAAGGATGAGTTTAATTTGTGTCAAAAACTTGATAAAGTTTTTGATTTTTATCTAGATTATGATAGGGAAATTGTCAATGCAAGTGATGATAGCATAGCTCAAGTGGTAAATGGTAAAACTATGTTTTTGCGTACTTCAAGGGGTTTAAATCCTTTTTATTTGGAAAGAAAATTTGATAAAAAAGGCACTTTTTTAGCTTTGGGTGCGGAGCTTAAAAATGAATTTGTGATTTTTTATGAAAATAAACTTTTAATTTCTCCTTATATAGGGGATTTGAAAAGCTTAGATGTGCATGAGAGATTTTTTAAACTTTTAGAATTTTTTAAACAAAATTATGATTTAAAATTTGATGCGATTTTGTGCGATAAACACCCGCATTTTAGCTATGCAAAAGAATTTAAAGAAAGGATTAAAATTTCTCATCATTATGCGCATTTTTGTGCGGCTTATTTTGAATATGAAGAAAATTTTGCAAAAGATGAAAAGGCTTTAGCTTTTATTTGTGATGGAACAGGCTATGGAGAAGATGGTAAAATTTGGGGTGGAGAAGTTTTTATAGGAAATTTAAAAGAATATGAAAGAATTGCACATTTTGAAAATTTCACTCTTATAAATAGTGATATTAAAAATATACAAAATTTAGCCCTAAGTCTTATTTTTCATTATGATTTAGAAGATAAGGCTCAGGAGTTTTTAGCAAAAATTCCAAAAATTAAACTTGAAAATCTTAAAAAAATTTATTCACATTCTAACTTACAAACAAGCTCTTTAGGACGCATTATCGATGCTTTTGGAAGTATTGTTTTTAACTTAGAAAAAAGTTCTTATGAAGCTCAAGTTGGCTTAATGTGTGAGGCTTTTTATGATAAAAATCTTGATTTTTCTTACAAGCTTTTTGTAGAAAAAGGGCAGGTTAATTTTAAAAATTTAATCCTAGGGGCTTTACAAGATGAAAAAACTAAGGCAATTACAGGTATGTTTAATGCCTTGGCAAATTTTATCATAGATTTTAGTAAAGATTATGATTTAAAAGTGCTTTTAAGCGGAGGAGTTTTTCAAAACAAAACCTTACTTGAAATTTTAAAAGCTAAAAATTTTGATTTTTTTGTACCTTTAAAATACCCTTGCAATGATAGCTCTATAGCTTTAGGACAAATGGTACATTTTTTAAAAAAAGAGTGATTTTATCTTTAAACTCATAATTTTTTAATGCTTTTAAGGTTAAAATGAAACAAAAAATATAAAAGGAAAGAAAATGTGTAAAGATTGCGGCTGTTCTATAAATTCAAGCCATACGCATGATCATCATCACGATCACCACCATGAAAATCCAAGTTTAAAAGAAAGTAAAACCATAGAAGTGATTTCTAAAATTTTAAGCAAAAATGATGAAGAAGCTAAACACAATAGAGCGCATTTTAATGAGGCTAACACGCTTTGTATCAATTTAATGAGTTCTCCAGGTAGCGGAAAAACCACGCTTTTAGAAAGCACGATCAAGGCTTTGAAAAATGAACTTAAAATTGCTGTGATTGAAGGGGATTTAGAAACCAATAATGACGCTATAAGAGTAAAAAATGCTGGAGCTTTGGCGTATCAAATCACTACAGGGCAAAGCTGTCATTTGGATGCTTTTATGGTGCATGAGGCTTTGCATCATTTAGCCATTGATGATGTGGATTTGCTTTTTATAGAAAATGTTGGAAATTTGGTTTGTCCTGCAAGTTATGATTTAGGAGAGCATTTAAATGTAGTTTTGCTTTCAGTAACCGAAGGAAGTGATAAACCGCAAAAATATCCTGTGATGTTTAAAAAGGCTGATATAGTTTTAATCACAAAGGCAGATTTGGCTCATCATTTTGATTTTGATGTTAAAGAGGCGACTAAGTTGATTAAAGAATTAAATCCTAGAGCAGATATTATCACTCTTGATGCAAAAAATGGCACCAATATGGAGCTTTGGTATAAGGTGCTTAAACTTAAAAAGGAGCTTTTTTAATGTGTTTATCTATACCTTCTGAAATTTTAGAAATCGATGAGTTAAATAATGCTTTAGTGCAAACTTTAGGTGTGAAAAGAAAAGTTAATTTGGATTTGATTGATGAGCCTTTAAAACAAGGCGATTATGTATTAATCCATGTAGGCGTTGCTATGGAAAAAATCGACAAAGAAGCTGCGCTAGAAAGCATTAAAACCTATCAAGAAATAGTAGAAAAAATGAATAGTGGAGAGATAAAAAGTGATGAAGGAGATTTGGGTTTAAATGAATTTCATCGATGAATTTAGAGATAAAGAAAGCATTTTAGCTTTAAAAAAACTCATAGAACAAGAACTTAAAAATCCTATCAATATCATGGAAATTTGTGGTGGGCATACGCATAGTATCATGAAATATGCCCTACCTTCTATTTTGCCAAAGGAAATTAACTTTATCCATGGGCCAGGATGTCCTGTTTGTGTTATGCCAAGAGTTCGCATTGATACAGCTATCAAGTTAGCCTCCATGAAAGATACGATTTTTTGTACTTTAGGGGATCTTTTAAGGGTGCCTGGAAGTGAAATTTCTCTGCTTGATTTAAGAGCTAAAGGGGCTGATGTTAGAGCGCTTTATTCTCCGCTTGAGGTTTTAGAAATTGCTAAGCAAAATTTAAACAAAAATATCATCTTTTTTGCTATAGGTTTTGAAACTACTACGCCTATGAGTGCTTTGCTTCTTCAAAAGGTTATAGAAGAAAAAATAAATAATGTCTTTTTTCATATCAATCATATCACAGTTCCAGCACCTGTAGAAGCGATCATGAATGATGAAAATGTAAAAATCAATGCTTTTTTAGGCCCTTCTCATGTGAGTGTGATTACAGGTTATGGTATTTATGAGCCTTTAGCAGCAAAGTTTAAAACCCCTATAGCAGTGAGTGGTTTTGAACCAGTTGATATTTTAGAAAGTGTGTTAAATATCATAAAACAAAGCAATGAAGGTACTTTTAAAGTGTATAATCAATACAAAAGAGCCGTAAGTAAAGAGGGCAATGTTAAAGCACAAAATTTAGTAAAAAAATACTTTAAGGTGTGTGATTTTGAATTTCGTGGCTTAGGACTTATTAAAGATGGGGGCTTGGAACTAAAAGAAGAATTTAGCGCCTATGATGCGAGTAAAAAATTTGATTGTACGGTGCAAAGTAAAAATGAAAGCAAAGCCTGTATTTGTGGGCAAATTTTAAGAGGTTTGGCTAAGCCTTATGATTGTAAAGTTTTTGGCAAGGCTTGTACGCCAAGAAGTCCTATAGGAAGTTGTATGGTTTCTGGCGAGGGTGCTTGTGCAGCGTATTATAAATACTCAAAGGTGAATGCATGAAAAATATTTCCTTGGCTCACGGAGGCGGTGGAGAAGAGATGAACGAGCTTTTAACTAAGCTTTTTAAGATCTTTGATAATGAAATTTTAAACGCAAATAATGATGCAGCGATTTTGGGAAATTTGGCTTTAAGCACGGATTCTTTTGTTTTAAGTCCGATTTTTTTAGATGAAGAGGTTAATATAGGTAAACTTTGTGTTTGTGGTTCTATTAACGATGTTTTGATGGTGGGTGCTAAGCCAAAATATCTAAGTTTAGGGCTTATCTTAGAAGAAGGTTTTGAGCTAGAAAAACTAGAACGCATTTTAAAAAGCATTAAAGAAGAATGTGAAAAATGTGGAGTTATGTTAGTTTGTGGCGATACTAAAGTCGTTCCTAAGGGTAAGGCAGATGAAATTTATATCAACACTACAGCCTTAGGTGAAATTATTTCTAAAAAAGAAAGTAAAAATATCAAAGCAGGGCTTAGCATACTTCTTTCAGGCGATATAGGAAGGCATGGAGCTAGTGTTTTAATCAAAAGAAATGAGTTAGAAGCTGATATTAAAAGCGATTGTAAGGCTTTAGATAAAGAGGTTTTAGAGCTTTTAGAAAAAGATATAAAGGTTGTAGCCATGAGAGATGCTACTCGTGGGGGGCTTAGTGCGGTTTTAAATGAGTGGGCAAAGCAAAGCGGAAATGATCTTTTGATCTTTGAAGAAAAAATCATCGTTCAAGATGAGGTTTTAGGACTTTGTGAGCTTTTTGGTTATGAAGCTTATGAGCTTGCAAATGAAGGCACTTTTATACTTTGCGTGGAAAAAGAAGATGAGTTAAAAGCCTTGGAAATTCTAAAAAAATACAATGTAAATGCGAGTATTATAGGAGAAGTTTTAGAAGAGAAAAAAGCACGCGTGATCTTAAAAAACGCTTATGGGGCAAAACGCTTTTTAGAAAGCCCTAAAGGCGAACTTTTACCAAGAATTTGCTAATGCACGAATTAAGTATAGTAGAATCTTTAATCGAACTTTGTGAAGAAAATGCCTTAAACAATAAGGCTTGCAATGTGCAAGAAATTTATGTAAAAATCGGGCGTTTAAGCGGTATAGAAGTGGATCTTTTTAAGCGTTGTTTTGAAACTTTTAAAGAAAACTCAAATATTTGTAAAAATGCTAAACTTTTTGTAGAACTTGCCCCACTTGAAATTTTATGCTTAAAATGCGATCAAACAAGCATTTTAGAAGAAAATGTTTTTAAGTGTCCTAAATGCGAAAGTATAGAATATAAAATCACACAAGGTGAGGACTTACATCTTATGCGACTTGTGATGGAGTGAGTTAGCTTTTCAAAATCCTTGCAAGTTTAAGCAAATTTGAAATTAAAAATTCTTTTTTTACGAGTTTAGAATTGGTTTTAAGCTCGTATTCGCATTTAAGTAAAAGAGTGAAAATTTCTTTATATTGTTCGATTTTTAAACTAAAGGCTTGAGAGCTTAAATTTTGTCCCACTTGAGGAGGTGGAGTATAGCCTAAAAGATCTTTAAAGTCAATTTTACCATTGACTTTAGCATAAAGTGCGATTTTAAATAAACGATAAAAAGAATTATACAAAGAGTTGATTAAAGCAATTTCATTAAAATTATCTAAAATTTTTTCAAGTTCGCTTTTAAAGTCTTGTTTTTTTAAAATTTTCTCAAAAAAGCTTTCAAAACTTCCTGTATTCAAACTATAGCAGTATTGTTCTATGGTTTTTTCATCTACTCTTAAACCGCTAAATTTATTAAGCTCACTCGCAGCAAGATATAAATTTTCATCAAAACTTGTAAAAAGGGTAAATAAAGCATTTTGAGTGATTTCAACCCCTAGTTGTTTTGCTTTTATACTTAAAAGCTCCACGCCTTCTTTAGCTCCGTTAGCTTTAAAAAATCTTGCAAAATGAGGAGAGAAAATTTTTTCTATGTCGCTTTGCTTTGAGTTTTCATCATAAAGCTCTAAAAGAAAGAAATTGTCCGTATTGTTTTTACAAAGATCTACTAAAATTTTAAGATCTTTTGTTGGAATTTTTTTAGAAGTTTTGATTTCTAGTAATTTTTTTTCGCTAAAAAGCGATCCTGCGCTTAAAAAATCACTCGCACGAGTGAAGTTGTATTCTTCAAAAAAAAGTTTTAAGGTCTCATCAGCATTCCATTTTTTCTTGATAAAGTTAGCATAAAGTTCGCTTTGAAAATTATCTGCTCCATAAAGAAAGAAAAAATTAGGTATTGAATCTTTAGAAAGTAGGGTTTGAAGCTCTTTTCTATACATTTTCTTCCTTTATAAGTCTTTGGGTGATTTTAGCATAAATTTTTGCCATAACTATATCCGCTTCCATGATTTGCACTTCAACACTTTCTAGCAAATTTACACGCGTATCATAAAGGATTATATCCGCTCCTTTGATTTCATCATCTAGTTTAGCTATGCAAACTCCATCATTTTGAACAACTAAAGCTTTAAATTTTTTGCCTATATTTTTAGCTGCCCATCTAGCAAATTTTCTATCCATAAAATCAAAAGCAACTTTATCCGCCTCTCTTTCAAGTGTGCTAAGATTCTCGCAAGTGCTTTCTATGTTTAAAAGTAGATAATTAAAAAGTTTTTCATCGTTTTTTTGTTTGGCTTTTAAAAGTCTGTGCAAAATAAGATCAGAATACCTTCTTATAGGGCTTGTAAAATGTGAATATTTATCAAAACCTAAGCCAAAATGTCCTGCATTGACGCTAGAATATTCTGCTTTTTTTTGTGCTTTGATGATGAGTTTATCTACTTCTGCTCTTAAATTTAACTCATCGGCTAAAGCTTGTATGTCGCGTATGAGTTCAGGAAGATTGGGTTTAAAATTTACATCGATGCCTAGTTCGCGTAATTCATTTAAAAGCTTATCGATTTTTCTTGCATCAGCACTTAAGTGATTCCTAAAAACACCTATATCTATGAGTTTTGCTGCGGCTTTATTAGCTAAAAGCATACAATCTTCGATTAAATTATGCGAAGGCGTGTCTTTTTCAAAAACTGTGCTTTTTAGACTTAAATTTTCATCTAAATTCATTCTTAATTCTTCGGTGCGAAATTCAAAGGCATTTTTAAGACGCATTTTGCGTAAATTTTTTGTGATTTCAAAAAGCTCATAAAGCCATGAAAGCTCTTTTAAATCAGGTTTTTGTATCAAAATTTCATCAACTTCATCGTAATTAAAACGGCGTTTTGAATTGATAATACCTTCAAAAAGTTCTTCTTTTATGACTTTATTTTCATGATCGAGTGTGATTTTAAAACAATACGCTAAGCGATCTAAATGAGGTTTTAAAGAACAGATATTTTCACTTAAAGGACGCGGTAGCATAGGTATAGCAATATGTGGAAAATAAATAGAAAATCCACGATTTCTTGCTTCTTTATCTATAGCACTATAAGCATAAACATATTCGCTAACATCAGCAATAGCTACATAAATTTCTCGTTTTTGGATGTCAAAATAAATCGCATCATCAAAATCTTTTGCATGTATAGGATCTATGGTGCAAAAAGGCAAGGCTCTTAAATCCATGCGATTTTCATACATACTCGCATCAACACTATCGCCGTTTGCTAGAGCTTCTTTGATACAAGCGTCGCTAAATTCGTTATTTTTATTAAAAAGAGCTAAGGAGATTTTTTCATCTACGCTTTCATCATCGATATGTCCTAAAACTTCTATGATATTGTTATTTTCATTTTCTATTTTTAAAATTGTCCCTAAAGGTAGTGCTTTTAAGGATTTTTGAGAAGCTTTTAAGGCAGTGCTTAATCCTGTTTTGATATTCATTCCAAGCACGGCTTCGCCGTACCTTTTGGTGATTACTAAAGAGGTTTCATTGGCTCTTTTTAGAACTAAAATCACCTTTGCACTAGGGCGTTTTTTCTTTAAAGGTAGAAGTTTTACTGCGACTATATCTTTATAGTTTGCACCTTTTAGGTTTTTGTTTTCTATCAAAAGATCTTTTTTGAAACTTTCATCAAAGCATTGTAAAAAACCTGTGCCTTTGCTTGAAATATCAAGCACTCCAAAGGCAAAACCATTGTTAAGATAGTATTTGTTTTTGTGTTCTTTGATGATATGATTAGCTAAAAGCTCTCTTAAAATTTGTTTAAATTCATTGCTTACTTCATGAGAGTTAATGCCATAACTAAGATTGTTTAAAAATTCTTTCACTTTTGATACTTTATGATTTTTTGTAAAATTCTTACATAAAGTTTATAAAAAAAATATGAAATTTATACTTTAATTGCTATAATAATACCTTTAATTTTTGAATTTTTAAGGAGTGAATATGGCTATTACAGTATATTATGATAAAGATTGTGATTTAAATTTAATCAAATCAAAAAAAGTAGCAATTATAGGCTTTGGCTCTCAAGGACACGCTCATGCAATGAATTTAAGAGATAATGGCGTAAATGTAATTATCGGACTTCGTGAAGGTAGTGTAAGTGCTGTTAAAGCAAAAAATGCTGGTTTTGAAGTAATGAGTGTAAGCGAGGCTTCTAAGACAGCAGATGTGGTTATGATTTTAGCTCCTGATGAAATTCAAGCAGATATTTTTAATGTCGAAATAAAACCAAATTTAAGTGAAGGCAAGGCTATAGCTTTTGCGCACGGTTTTAATATCCACTATGGTCAAATTGTTGCTCCAAAAGGTATAGATGTTATCATGATAGCACCTAAAGCACCAGGACACACAGTAAGAAATGAATTTACTTTAGGAGGTGGAACTCCTTGTTTAATAGCCATCCATCAAGATGAAAGTAAAAATGCTAAAAATTTAGCCTTAAGTTATGCAAGTGCGATTGGGGGCGGACGCACAGGTATTATAGAAACAACCTTTAAAGCCGAAACAGAAACAGATCTTTTTGGTGAACAAGCTGTGCTTTGTGGTGGGCTTAGTGCTTTGATTCAAGCAGGTTTTGAGACTTTGGTTGAAGCAGGTTATGAACCTGAAATGGCTTATTTTGAGTGTTTGCATGAAATGAAACTCATTGTGGATTTGATTTATCAAGGTGGTATTGCAGATATGCGTTATTCTATCTCAAATACTGCAGAATACGGCGATTATATTACAGGGCCAAAGATTATTACTGAAGAGACTAAAAAAGCGATGAAAGGTGTTTTAAAAGATATACAAAATGGTGTTTTTGCAAAAGATTTTATCTTAGAACGCCGTGCAGGTTTTGCTAGAATGCATGCAGAACGCAAAAATATGAATGATTCTTTGATAGAAAAAACAGGGCGTAATTTGCGTGCTATGATGCCTTGGATCAGTGCTAAAAAATTAGTAGATAAAGATAAGAACTAAACATTGTCAAAGAAAAAATTAGTTCAAATTCAGCGTTATTTAATCATAGCTATACTTTTTTTACTTTGTATAGCTTTAGCTTTGGGAATTTTAGTAAAATATCAAAATTCCCAAGATGTTTCTTCTGTTAAGCCGGATTATTTTATTGATAAACAAGAAGATTTAATTTCATCAAATAAAGATCATTATGAAATTGGTATTTTTCAAGAGAATGAGTTTGATAATAATAAATCTGTAAGTATTTTAGAGCAAAAAATTCAAGAAATCGATGATTTAAACACAAGTTTAAATGAGCAAAATTTAAGCAGTGTGGAGCAGAATTTAAGTTTAGAGCAAAATCAGAGTTTAGAACAAAATTTTATTCCAAAAGATACAAATTTAACCCAAGATCAAAATTTAACTTTTGATGAAGATATTCATTTAAATAAAATTTCTAAAAAACCAAAACTTGCCATTATTATCGATGATATGGCAAATGCAAGTCAGGTTAGAGGTTTAAAAGCTTTAAATTTAAAGTTAAATCCTTCTTTTTTTCCGCCAGATAAAAACCATATCGAAACGCCAAAACTTGCTTTAAAATTTGATTTTTATATGGTGCATTTACCTTTAGCAGCAATTAATTACAATAAACCCGAGCTTGATACTTTAAATCCAAATGATAGCAAAGAAAGAATTTTTAAAAAAATCAAGCAAATTAAAAAAGATTTTAAGGATTTAAGATATATCAATAATCACACAGGAAGTTTATTTACAAGCAATGAAGAAGCTATGAGAAAGCTTTATGAGGCTTTAAAAAATCAAAATATATTTTTTGTAGATTCTAAAACTATAGGAAATTCTAAGGCAAATAAAATCGCTAAAGAACTCAGTATGCCTTATATACAAAGAGATGTGTTTTTGGATAATGAAGATGATGTTAATTATGTTAAAAAACAACTCGAAAGCGCAGTAAAACTCGCACAAAAAAAAGGTTTTGTTATAGCCATAGGACATCCTAGGAAAAATACTTTTAAAGCTTTAGAGCAAAGTAAGGATTTGTTAAAAGGCGTTGATCTTGTGTATTTGAGTGAAATTTATGGCAAGTGAAATTTTGCCTGATGAATTTTTAGAACTTTTTAAAGATTTAAAAAAGCCTCCTAAAAAATTACACTATAAAGGAAATTTATCTTTATTAAAACAAGATAAAATTGCTATTATAGGTTCAAGGCGTATGAGTGTTTATACGAAAAATTGTGTTTTTTCTTTAGCGAGTATGCTTAAAAATGCTCATCTTTGTGTGGTAAGTGGCGGTGCTTTGGGTGTGGATATCACCGCAAGTGTGGCGGCTATGCCAAATACTATAGGTATTTTTGCTAATGGTTTAGATCAAATTTATCCAAGAACTAATGAAAAAATCATTAAACAAATTTATGAAAATGCTTTGGCTTTAAGTGAATATGAAGATGATTATTTGCCAAAAAATTATGACTTTTTACTAAGAAATCGTTTGGTTATTGCTTTAAGTAAGGCTGTTGTAGTTGCGCAAGCAGATATAAAAAGTGGTTCTATGCAAAGTGCAAAACTTGCTTTAGAACTCAATAAACCTTTATATGTTTTACCGCAAAGACTAGGAGAAAGCACAGCAACTAATTTACTTTTAAAGGAAAATAAAGCAAAATTGATTTGTGATTTTAAAGAATTTGTAAGTGAGTTTGCATGTATAGATACAAATCAAGATGAATTTTTAGAGTTTTGTAAAAAAGGTGTGAGTGTTGATGAGACTTTAAAAATTTATGGACAAAAAGTTTATGAATACGAACTTGAGGGAAAAATTTCCATAGAAGGGCTTTTTATAAGGGTTTTAGTATGAGAGCTTTGGCTTTAGATGTAGGTTTAAAACGCATAGGTGTAGCGCTTTGCATAGATAAAAAGATCGCTTTGCCTTTAGATGCAGTTTTAAGAAAAAATCGCAATCAAGCCGCTAATGAAATCAAAAATTTACTTAAAATACATGAAATTTCTTTACTCATTGTAGGCATTCCTAAGGGTGGATCAAGCGAAGAAGAAATGACAAGACGCATTAAGCATTTTGTATCTTTGCTTGAATTTGATAAAGAAATTTGCTTTGTAGATGAAAGTGGAACAAGTAAAGAAGCTTTAGGATACGGCGTAGCCAATACACGCAAAAAAGATGGTAAATTAGACTCTTTATCCGCTTTTATCATGATAAAGGATTATTTTGCTCTCTAGAATAGAAAAACTTTATACTAAAGATGAAATGCAAAATATTTTATCTTCTTTTGCTCAAGAAAAAAATGTTTGTGTATTTGCAAATACTTTAAAAACTAGCATTGAAGAATTAGAAAAAGAATTTTTAAAACAAAATTTAAAATTTAAAAAGATCAACGCTTATTGTTATTTGTTTGACGCCAAAGATAAAGCCATCTTAAGCTCTATGAAAGCTTTTAACGAGGCGCACTTTTATATACAAAATTATTCTTCTTATTTGTGTGCTTTAAATTTAGAGGTCAAAGCAGGGCAAAGTGTTCTTGATATGTGTGCAGCTCCGGGTGGCAAAAGTATCAATCTTGCAAATTTTATGCAAAATACAGGTTATTTAGCTTGCAATGAGATGAGTAGGGATAGATTTTTTATTTTGCAAAAAAATCTTAAAAATTACGGCGTGAATGCTAAAGTTTTTATGAAAGATGGTAAAAATATAGGCAATTTATGTCCTTTAAAATTTGATAAAATTTTACTCGATGCACCTTGTTCAACTTTTGCTAAAATAGGTTTTGATTTGGAAAAAAGTTATAAAGAAATCAAAAATATTGCAAAAACTCAAAAAAAACTTCTACATTCTGCTTTAAAGGCATTAAAAATAGGCGGAGAGCTTGTATATAGTACTTGCACCTTTACCAAGGAAGAAAATGAAGAAGTGATAGAGAATGCTTTAAAAAGCGAGTTTAAATTAGAGCTTTTAGATATTGATTTGGAAAATGTTGAGGCTAAAGCAGGGCAAAGTGAAGAATTTGCTGAAATTTCAAAATGCAGACGGATTTTACCAAGCTTAGACTATGATGGATTTTTTATAGCTAAGCTTAGGAAATTATGTTAATTAATAAAATTATTCACATTTAAATACAAATTCATAAAAAAACTTAAAAAACAATAAATAATTTTTTCTTTATTTTAAAGCTTAAAGTTCTATTTTTAAGTACTTTGAAAAGAAAATCACAGCGTGAAAAGACTGTGAATAAAGTTGAATTTTTTTTAACCTTAAAAAGATGAAATTAGTCTGATTGTATTTTTTGCAGTTTTGGAACTATTACAGCTTGACAATATCCTTGATTGGGATTATTTATAAAATAATGTTGATGATAGTTTTCAGCTTTGTAGTAAGTTTGCAATCTTGAAATTTTAGTAACTATTTTTTTGCTAAATATTTTTTGTTGTTCTTCGATGAAATTTTGAGCTAAAATTTTATCTTCTTCATTTTCGTAAAAGATTATTGAGCGATATTGTATACCAATATCTCCACCTTGTTTATCTATACTTGTTGGATCATGAATTTTAAAAAAGAGTGTTAAGATTTCAAGAAGAGAGATTTGTTTTTCATCGTAATTTATTTTGACAACTTCTATGTTACCATCACCATTACACACGCTTTCATAGCTAGGATTTGGATTTCCTCCGCTATATCCAACTTCAGTATCGATTACACCTTTTAGGCGTTCAAATACGGCTTCAACACACCAAAAACAACCACCACCTAAAACGATATTTTTCATTGCGAGTTTTCCTTGAGTTTAGCCCTTTGAAGGGCTAAGATTATTTGTAGTTTTTGATTGCTTTTTCTAAAATTTCAATTGCAGCTTTTTCATCTTTAAAATCTTGTACTTTAACCCATTTGTTTGGCTCTAAAATTTTATAAGTTTCAAAGAAATTTTTGATTTTATTTAAAGTTGCTTGTGGTAAATCTGTGTAAGTTTTTATATTGTCATATCTTGCATCTATTTTTGAATTTGGAACTGCAAGAAGTTTTTCATCCATTCCGCTTTCATCTTCCATGATTAAAACACCGATTAAGCGGCAAGGAATCACGGCTCCAGCTTGGATAGGATATTCATTAAGCACTAAAATATCCACAGGATCACCATCATCAGCCAAAGTATTGGCAACAAAACCATAGTTTGCTGGGTAAAACATCGCACTAGCCATAACG
The DNA here is from genome assembly GCF_004379055.1 of Campylobacter sp. US42a. Taxonomy (NCBI): domain Bacteria; kingdom Pseudomonadati; phylum Campylobacterota; class Epsilonproteobacteria; order Campylobacterales; family Campylobacteraceae; genus Campylobacter; species Campylobacter sp. US42a. The sequence goes on along the minus strand of NZ_RYYK01000003.1, from coordinate 94,908 downwards.
CGATCTACCATGATAGCACCACTATCTTTATCGATTTCGTATTTGATGCTTGAGCCGTATGGAATTTCGATTACGGCATTGATTTTATTTGGAATATCTCCGATTTTGATTTTGCTTAAATCCATTTTTTCTCCTTATATACTTTGAATTTTTTTAATCAGTTCTTTCATGTCTGCAACGATAGGTTCGATAGTGCGTTCCCCATCGATAATAAAATGAAGTTTTTTCTTTTGATAAAAATCTAAAATTTCATTTAAAGGTTCTGTATAAACTTTCATTCTATTGTAAAATACTTCTTCATTATCATCTGCACCACGATTTCTGCCTAAAACTCTTTCTTTGGCAACTTCTTCGCTTACTCTTACTTCTATGACGCCTTTAAGACAAATTTCATTTTGCTCACTTAAAACCTTATCAAATTCCATCATTTGCTCTACACTTCTTGGATAACCATCGATGATAATAGTTTTAGTTGGAGCAGCTTTTAGTGCGCAAACTATAGTATTTACAACAACATCTAAAGGAACAAGATTGCCTTTGGATATAAAACTATCTATAGTTTTTCCAAGCTCACTCCCACTTGCTACTTCAGCTCTTAAAAGATCTCCTGTTGAATAGTGTGTGATATTTGTCGCATCTGCTTGTGCGATTAAACTAGCATCGGTAGTTTTTCCACTACCTGGTGCACCTATGATTAAAAACAATTCTTTCATTTTATATTCTCCCTTAATTTGATTCCTAATTCTCTCATTGCTTCATTGCTAGCAGGCGATGGTGCATCTGTCATTAAGCATTGCGCTCTTTGGGTTTTTGGAAAGGCTATAACCTCTCTTATGCTGTTTGCTCCTGTAACTAGCATGATGAGTCTATCAAGTCCTATAGCGATACCTCCATGTGGTGGAGCACCAAAACTTAAAGCATCAAGTAAGAAGCCAAATTTTTCTTTTTGTTGTTCTTCATCTATATTTAAAAGTTTAAATACTTTTTGTTGAATATCGTTTTTATGGATTCTTATGCTACCTCCACCTAGCTCAACGCCATTTAACACTACATCATAAGCAATAGATGAAATTTCTTCTAAATCAGTCTCATCGATATTTTTTGGCATGGTAAAAGGATGGTGCATCGCAGAATAACTTCCATCATCATTTTGTTCAAACATAGGAAAATCAACAACCCATAAGAATTCTAAGGCATTTGGATCTATAAGATTTAACTCGTTGGCTAAGAAAATTCTAAATCTTCCCATATAATCAAGCACGGTTTTTTTAGCTCCTGCACCGAAAAATACCACATCTCCTACTTCAAGTTCACAGCGTTTGCTTAGCTCATTTAAATCTTCTTCGCTAAAGAATTTGCAAAGCGGACCTTTAAGCCCATCTTCTTTAACTTGTATAAAAGCTAAGCCTTGAGCACCAAATTTACGCACAAATTCTTCAAATCTTTGCATTTGTCTTTTTGAAAAAATAGTATCACCTTTTGGAACACGTATGGCTTTGATGCGATTTTTCTTTGTATCTTTGGCAATATTTGCAAAAATTTCATTATTTGACTTAGCAAAAATATCAATAACATCAATAAATTTAAGATCAAATCTTAAATCCGGCTTATCAGAGCCATAATTCTCCATAGCGTCTTTGTATTGCATTTGTCTAAAAGGGGTTTGAATTTCTTTGCCGCAAGCTTTGAAAATATCTTTTAAAAAAGTTTCAGCTACATTGATTACATCTTTTTGTTCGCAAAAACTCATTTCAACATCAATTTGTGTGAATTCAGGTTGGCGATCGGCTCTTAAATCTTCATCTCTAAAACATTTTGCGATTTGAAAATAACGATCAAAACCGCTACACATTAAAAGTTGTTTGAAAAGCTGAGGGCTTTGTGGAAGAGCATAAAATTCACCCTGATGCACACGAGAAGGCACGAGATAATCTCTTGCGCCTTCGGGAGTAGCTTTGGTAAGAATAGGGGTTTCAACTTCTAAAAATCCCATATTTGCCAAAGAATTTCTAGCTGCTATACAAGCTTTGGAACGCAAGGCAAAATTTTCATAAAGTTTAGGATTTCTTAAATCTAAAAAGCGATATTTTAAGCGTAATTCTTCATTTACACTTTCATCAGCGATAGCAAAAGGAGGCACGGCACTTTCATTTTCTATGGTAAGTTTAGAAACAACTACTTCGATTTCTCCTGTTTTTAATTTAGGATTTACAAGTCCTTCGCCACGCGGACGAATAGTACCTTCTGCAATAAGTACAAATTCATTTCTTGCATTGGAAGCGATTTCATGAGCTTCTTTGCTATCATTTGGATCGCAAACAAGTTGGATAATACCACTTCTATCTCTTAAATCTATAAAAATAACTCCACCATGATCGCGGTAGCTATTTACCCAACCGCAAAGTTTAACGCTTTGACCAACATGGGAAATTCCCAAGTCTGTATTATAATGACTTCGCAAATTTATTCCTTGAAAAAGATTTTTTAAGATAATGAGCAAAATTATAGTATTTTTATTCTTTTGCTTTGCTAAGATTTGATATAATTTTTTATGCAAAATAAAATAGATTATAAAAATATTAAAAAAATCGGACTTGTTACACGACCCAATGTGAGTTTAGATAAGGAAATTTTAAAACTTCAATCGATTTTATCTATATATAAAGTTGAGCTTGTATTGTTTAAAGAAAGTTCTGAAATTTTAGATTTGCCAAAGTATGGATTGGATGATTTGTTTAAAATATCTGATTTTGTTATTTCTTTAGGTGGAGATGGAACTTTGATTTCTTTATGTCGTAAAGCTTGTGAATATGATAAAGCAGTTTTAGGAATTCATGCTGGACATTTAGGTTTTTTAACAGATTTTAAAGTTGATGAATCTGAAAATTTTTTTCAAGCTTTTTTTCAAGGAGAATTTAGAATAGAAAAGCCTTATTTGTTAAGTGTTTTTTTAGAAGATAAGCAAGGAAAAATCTTAGAAAAATTGGCTTTTAATGATGTGGTTATCAGTAAAAACAATCAAGCTTCTATGGCTCATATAGAAGTTTTTAGAAAAGAAAAGAAATTTAATGAATATTTTGGAGATGGGCTTATTGTTGCAACTCCTGCGGGTTCAACAGCTTATAATTTAAGTGCAAATGGGCCCATAGTTTATACTTTAGCTCAAGCTTTTATCTTAACTCCTGTTTGTTCTCATTCTTTAACACAACGCCCTATTGTTTTGCCAAAAGGTTTTGAAATAGAGATTATGGCAAAGGATTGTATACTTTGTATTGATGGGCAAGAAAATTATAAAATGAATGATTTTAAAAGTATAAAAGTGGGTTTAAGTGATAAAAATGTGGCTTTAATTCACCCAAAAAATAGGGATTATTTTCAAATTTTAAAAGAAAAATTACACTGGGGAAATTGATGATAAATAGAATTTTTATGAAAGAAAATCTTGGTTTTAAAAAGGCTGAGCTTGAAATTTCTAAAGGACTTACCGTTTTTACAGGCCTAAGTGGAGCTGGAAAATCAGTTTTGTTTAAAGGAATTTTATCTGCATTTTCCTTGAGTGAAAGTGAGGCTAAAATTGTCGAAATAGAACTAGATGATAAGTTAGATTTAGAAAGTTTTGGCATAGAAAGTGAAGAGGAGAATGTTTTTAAGCTTTTAAAAGAAAAAAACACAAAATATTTTATTAACAATCAAAGCATAGCGAAAAAAAGTTTGCAAAATTTAAGTAAAACTTTTATTAAGTATTTAAGCGCAAAGGAAAATAACGAATTTGGAAATGAAAAATTTTTAAATCTCTTAGATGCCTTGGAGATGCAAGAAAATACAAATTTTATTTCCTTTTTAGAAGATTTTAAAAAAGATTTTAATGCTTATAGTCAAATTTCTAATGAGCTTAATGCAATTTTAGAAGAAGAAAAAAAAGTAGAAGAATTAAAAGAATTAGCTAGAGTGCAAATTGAAAAAATTTCAAGCATTAATCCTAAAATAGGTGAGTATGAAGAGCTTTTAATACTTAAAAAAAAGCTTTCTAAAAAAGATAAATTAGAAGAAGCTTGGAGTAAGGCAGAGGGTATTTTTGAGCTTGAAAAAGTTGTTATTGAAGCTTTAAATTTAAGCGAAGTTGATGCAAGTTTTTTTAGTGAATGTTTAAATGAATTACGCGTGATTTGTGAAAATCAAAAAATGGAAGATTTGGATTTTGATGTGGAGACGCTTTTAGATCGCATTGAAAATTTATCCTATCTCATCAAGCGTTATGAAAGCATAGAAAATGCTTTAGAGGTTTTAAAACAAAAAAAACATGAACTAGAACATTATGAAAATTTAAGTTTTGAAAAAAAAGAACTTGAAAAAAAATTTCAAGAATTAAAACAAAAATTGGAAGAAAAAGCACAAATTTTAACTCAAACAAGAAAGAAAAACCTTAAAAAATTAGAAAAATGTTTAAATAATTATCTTAAAGATCTTTATATGAAAGACGCAAGTTTGACACTTAAAGAAAATGAAAAAATTTCAATTTTAGGCAAAGATGAGATAATACTAGATATTAATTTAGCTAATTTGAAAAATTTAAGTTCGGGTGAATTAAATCGCTTAAGACTTGCTTTTATAGCCACAGAATGTAAAATTTTAAATGCAGGTAAAGGGATATTATTTTTAGATGAAATCGATGCAAATTTAAGCGGAAAAGAGGCTATGAGTATAGCCAAGGTTTTAGAGGAGCTTTCTAAGTTTTATCAAATTTTTGCTATTTCTCATTTGCCTCAACTTTCCTCTAAGGCGCATAATCATTTTTTAGTTGAAAAAAATGGCGAAGAAAGCAAGGTAAAAAAGCTTGATCAAGAAGAAAGAATTAAAGAGCTTGCTAGGATGGTAAGTGGAGAGCTTGTTAGTGATGAAGCAATTGAATTTGCTAAGACCTTGTTTAAGGATTAAGCGGATTTTTTATTTTACTATGTTAGAATATATAACTATAAAATTTCCTTTCTTTGAAACAAATATATTAAAAATTTTAGATATAAAGGTATTTTACACACTATGAATAAGAAAATTTTAATTATTGATGACAATAAAATGCTCGGCAAACTTTTAGCTAAAAAAATTCAAATGACTTTAGATTATGAGGTAGATATTGCTTTTGGTTTTGCCGAAGCTAAGGAATTAATGAATAATGATTATTTTTTAGCTTTTGTGGATTTATGTTTGCCAGATGCCCCAAATGGTGAAGTTGTGGATTATGTTATAGAAAAGAAAATTCCTGCTATTGTTCTTACGGCTAGTGGTGATAAGGCTACTAAAGAAAAATTTATGGATAAAGATATATTAGATTATATTTTTAAAGAAAGTGAAACTTGCATTGATGAGATTATTAGTTCTATTGTAAAACTTAATCAATATGCAAAAACTAAAGTGATTTTAGCTATGAGCAAGCTACCTGAACGTAATGAAATTAAAAAAATACTTACTCAAAGACAATTTAATGTTTTAGCTGCAGCTCATGGTGAAGAAGCAATGAGTTATTTAAATGATAATAATGATGTTAAGCTTATTATAGCAGATGTCAATATGCCAGTAATTAGCGGTTTTGAGCTTTTGACTCAAGTAAGAGAACGTTTTGGTGATGATGAATTAGGTGTGATTCTTTTGGGGGATCATAATGATTCATTTGAAGCGAATTCTTTTAAAAATGGAGTTAATGAGTATTTGTTTAAGCCTTTAAGCAAAGAAAGTTTTAATTGTCGCTTAGATCGTTGTTTATCTTACATGGATGATAAAAAATTTTTAAGCACTTATAATGTTTTAGATCCTGTATCTGGGGTTAAAAATTATAATGCTTTAATCGATGGAATAGATGATTATTTTAACGAAATAGCAACAAAAGACGAGGAATTTGCTTTTGCTTTCTTAGATATAGATAATCTTCAAATGATTAACGATGAATACGGCCGTGAAGTTGGTGATGAAGTAATTAAAATCTGCGCCAATGAAATAGTTAATGAAACTAAAGGAAGAGATCTTGTAGGTAGATATAGTGCAGAAAAAATTTGTATTTTACTTAAAAATATATCCCAAGAAAGAGCGATTAAAATCTTTTCTCGTATACGAGTAAATATAAAAAAAGCTGGTGTTTTAGTTAATTTAGATGAAGTCTTTTTTACAGCTTCTATAGGCGTGGTTTTTGGAAAAAGTGGAGATAAGATTGATTCTTTGGTTGATAAAGCAAGTAAAATATTGTCTCAAGCAAAAGATAATGGCAAGGATAGAGTTGAAGTATGTTCTTAAATCTTGATTTTCAAGATGGTTTAAGGATTGTTGATACGCATTGCCATCTAGACAGTGAAGCATTTAAAGATGATTTAGATGAAACTTTAAATCGTGCTTTTAAAAATGGTATAGAGAAAATCATCATACCTGGTGCTGATATAAAAGACTTGCCTTATGCAGCTACAATTGCTCATAAATATAAAAATATTTTTTTTGCAGCAGGGGTGCATCCTTATGAAATTGATAATTATGATGAGAAAATTTTAAGACAGTATTTATGCGATGAAAAGTGTGTAGCTGTAGGTGAATGTGGGCTTGATTATTTCCGTTTTAAAAGTGATCTTGCTGAAGAAATTCAAAAAGAAAAAGAAAATCAAAAAAAGATTTTTATTGCACAGCTTGAGCTTGCTATTGAATTTAAAAAACCTGTTATCATTCACTCAAGAGAAGCAAATCATGATACTTATGAGATTTTACATGGGTATTCTAAGGATCTTGTAGGAGGAGTTTTACACTGCTTTAATGCAAGTGAACATTTGCTAACTCTTTTTGAAGAGGGATTTTATTTTGGTATTGGGGGAGTTTTAACTTTTAAAAATGCTAAGAAATTAGTTGAGATTTTGCCTAAAATTCCAAAAGATAAACTACTACTTGAAACTGATGCTCCATATCTTACTCCAGAGCCTTATCGCGGTAAAAGAAATGAACCTTTGTTAACTCAATTTGTAGCAAACAAAATGTGTGAAGTATTGAATTTATCAAGAAAAGAGCTTCTAGAAATTTGTTTTAACAATTCTGAAAAATTATTTTTTAAAGGTTATTAATGAAAAAAATTTTATTGTGTTTTTTAATATGTTTTAATTTTCTTTTTGCACAAATTAATACTCCTGAATTTTATGAAAGACAAATGAATGTTTTAAGAAATTTAGATATTAATCCAAGTTTTATTAGTGATTTGATTTTTGTGCAAACTCAACAAGATATAAAATCAAAACATGCTCAAACTTTAATAGATAGTATGCAAAATTTTTCAAAAGTTACTCCTATGATAAGAAAAATTTTAGCCCAGCAGGAAGTTCCTGATGAGATTTTGTATCTAGCTATGGTTGAATCAGGCTTGAAAACTCATAGTGTTTCTAATGCCAAGGCTGTAGGGGTTTGGCAATTTATGCAACCAACAGCTAGAAATTTGGGTTTAAGAATCGATGCTTATGTTGATGAAAGGCGTGATCCGGTCAAGTCAACTTATGCCGCTACAAATTATTTAAAAGAGTTAAAAGAAGAATTTGGCAAATGGTATTTAGCACTTTTAGCTTATAATTGCGGAAATGGCAAGCTAAGACAAGCTATCAAGCAAGCAGGAAGTGATGATTTAAGTGTTTTATTGAACCCTGATAAGAAATATCTTTCTTTAGAAACTAGAAATTTTATAAGAAAGATTTTAACGCTTGCTTTTTTAGCTAATGATAGGGATTTTTTACTAGATAAAGATGCGTCTTTAATGAATTATGCTTTAAGCAATGAATTTGCAAAAGTTGATGTGCCTTCTTCTGCATCTTTAAAAGAAATAGCTAAAAATTTAAATATGGATCTTGCAACTTTTAAGAAATATAATCCACAATTTAAACATAATTTTACGCCTCCTGGTAAAGGGTATTATATGTATATACCACTTAATAAAGTAGCATTTTTTGATAAAAATTTTAAAGCAGAAAAACTTGCGAAGGTTGATACAACTATACCTATGACAAGAACTTATACCGTTAAGTCTGGTGACTCTTTATATAAAATAGCAAAAAATTATAATATAAGTGTTGATGAAATTCGAGAATTCAATAAAATAGCAAAAAATCATCTTAGTATTAATCAAAAATTAATTATACCAATCAAGGAGAATAAAAATGCAAATAAAAACAATTACACTAAAGTTGTCAGCCGTTAGTCTAGGGGCTTTATTTTTTAGTGGTTGTTTAGGCACTAGTTTTTTTTCTAGCTTGGATAATGCTCAAGTGTATTATCCTTCAAATGATTTTAAAAGCAGTCCTAGTTCTTCAGGGACTAAAGGAACGATGAAGCCTTATACTATCAATGGTAAAACTTATTATCCTACTGTTGTAGCAGTAGGCGAAACTGCTGATGGTATTGCGAGTTGGTATGGGCCAGGCTTTCACGGCAAGAAAACCTCTAATGGCGAAACCTATAATCAAAATGCTTTAACCGCGGCTCATAAAACTTTACCTATGAATACCATCTTAAAAGTAACCAATCTAAATAACAATCGTCAAGTTACCGTTCGTGTGAATGATAGAGGTCCTTTTGTAAATAATCGTATTATAGATTTATCAAAAGGAGCTGCTAGTCAAATTGATATGATTGCTTCAGGAACAGCTCCAGTAAGGCTTGAGGTTATAGGGTTTGGATCAAGTAATTCGGGTAATAATATTGTACATTCTAATGTAAACTATGGAAATAGTGGAGAGATTGCGAATAATGGACAAATTTATGAAGGTGGAAATTTCATGGTTCAAATTGGAGCCTTTAAAAACCCAGCTGGAGCACAAACGATAGCAGCAAGATATAAAACTTATAGAACTTATAGCTCTACTATACGCACAAGCTCAGTGGATGGGTTAAATCGCGTTTTCTTAACAGGCTTTAGAAGTGAAGATGAAGCAAGGGATTTTGCTGCAAGTGGTGCATTTGCAGGTGCATTTGTTGTAAGAGAGTAGAAATTATGACAGAATTGATTTTTTTGGATGTAGATGGCTGTTTAACTGATGGGAAGATTATTTATACTTCTAATGGAGAATTTATTAAAGAATTTGATGTAAAAGATGGAGCGGCTATCGAGGCTTGGCTAAAGCTTGGTAAAAAAATTGCTATTATTACAGGTAGAAATTGTCCTTGTGTTGAAAAAAGAGCTAAAGATTTAAAAATAGAAATTTTATATCAAGGCATCAAGGATAAGTTAGCTTGTGCAAAAGAAATTTTACAAAAACTTAATTTAGATTTTTCTCAGTGTGCGGCTATTGGGGATTATTTTAACGATAAGGCTTTGCTTGAAAGTGTAGGGCTTAGTTTTAAACCAAAAGATGGTCATAAAGATTTAAATGTAGACATAGTGCTTAGCAAAAAAGGTGGTAAGGCTGCTGTAGCACAGATGATAGAAATTTTAGTAGAAAAAAATCATCTAGAAGAAGAATGGAATAAGCTTTGGCTATAAAAATTTTTGGAATTTTAATTGCTCTTTTTACAATTACTTTTACGATTTTAAGTTTGCAAGATCCGTATTCTTTGAATTTGCAAACTAATGCTTTAAATTTTAAAAATATTGAGGCTAAAAATTTGAAAGCTTATGAGAGTAATACTAGTACAATTAAGGCATATTATAAGGCAAATTCTTGGGTGAGATATGCAGATAGAGATGAATTTAATGATTTTATTACTTTAAATTTAGATTTTAATCTTAGCGCGAATCGTTTAGAATTTTTTAATAAAGATATGAGCAAGGTTTTGTTTGAAGGAAATGTTACTTATATAGGTTCTAATAATGTCAAAATTATTTCTCAAGAGGTAGAATACCAACCTAAGGATAAAATTTTACACACAAATACTAATTTTAAAGCTCTGATCAATGGAAGTATTATTAACGGAAATACTTTAAACTATGATGTAAAAAACAAAATTTTAAATATCCAAGGAGTAAATGCGTGGTTGCAAGACAAATAATTTTATTGTTAGCTTGTGTAAGTGTAACTTGGGCAACTCAAATTGAAGTAAAAGCTTTAAATTTTTATTCAGATGAAAATAAGGGTGAAAGTATTCTTAGTGGAAATGTAGAAGTAATTAGGGGTGATGATATTTTAAATTCTGAAAAATTGATTATTTATACGGATAAAAATCGCAAACCTATTCGTTATGAAGCAATGCAAAACGCTAGGTTTAAGATTGTTTTAAAAGGTAAAACTTATAAAGGTAGTGGAGATAAATTTATTTATAATGTTATTAAAGATACTTACGAGATTAATGGTCATGCTTATATAAATGAGCTTGGAAGCAATCAAAAACTTTTTGGTGATAAAATAATAGTCGATAGAAAAGCTAATATTTATCGAGTAGAGAGCAAGGATCAAAAACCTGCTCGTTTTGTATTTGATCTTAAAGACAAATGATAATTAGTGCTAAATTTATCACTTCTTTAGTGAAATTTGATGAGAATTTGAGCTCAAATTTTAGCGAAGTAGCATTTTTGGGGCGTTCTAATGTCGGAAAAAGTTCTTTAATCAATTCTTTGTGTAAACAAAAAAATTTAGCCAAAAGTTCGGCAACTCCTGGAAAAACTCAGCTTATAAATTTTTTCGAAGTAACTTGCAAAAGAAATGAAGAAAAATTTAATATCAATTTTATCGATTTGCCAGGGTTTGGTTATGCAAAGGTTTCTAAAAATTTAAAAGAAATATGGAATCAAAACTTAGATGAATTTTTAAAATTAAGAACCTCGATAAAGTTATTTATACATTTAATCGATTCAAGACATACTCATTTAGAGATCGATGTAAATTTAAATGACTATTTGAAAAGATTTTTACGACCTGATCAAAAAATTTTAAAAGTTTTTACCAAATGCGATAAATTAAATCAAAGTGAAAAAGCTAAGTTAAAAAATGAATTTAAAGACTCTATTTTAGTTTCAAATTTGAATAAATTTGGCCTTGATTCTTTAGAAGATATTATTATCAATCAAACTTTAGGTCTTGATAAATGAGAAGAAATTTAAGTGCTTATAAAGCAAAATTTAATGGAGCTTATGTCTTTTTAGGATTTTTTTTTCTAATCTATCAGATTCTTGGTTCGACTTTTATATATGCTCCGTTACTTTATGGGATTTTTTTCTGTTATATGTTTTGCTTACTAGAAGAGAGAGAAAGAACTTTTTCAAAGCTTGATTTTAGATGGTATTTTTCTTTATTTTTTTTATTTTTTACTGATATAACTTATAATTTTTTTATTTTTTCATCTTGGTTGGCATTTTTTATTTTTTATTATCTTGGTGCAGATTGGATTAAGACAAATTTAAAAATTGGTAAATTTATCCCTGTTGTTTTTGTGCTTTGTGCTTACGGCATTATTTTGTTTTTGGATATGATATTGTCTTATATTGGAGATGAAAAAATTAAAATTTTAGGATGGGCGTATATTGTTTCAGTTTTTATAGAATGTTGTTTAGCTTATGTGTTTTTTAAAGGTAAAATTTAAATGAGAATGCGTTTAGTTGTTGGATTTATACTATTGTTTTTTATATTTTTATTAAGTCGTGTGTATTATTTGAGTATAAAATCAAATGTATATTATGAAGAACTTGCCAAACAAAATGCCATAAAAACTGAATTTTTACCACCTGTTAGGGGTCAAATTACAGATAGAAATGGAACTTTATTGGCTATTAATGATTTGGGTTTTAGTATTTCTATTAAACCTTATTTGAGTATTAAAAAGTCAAATAAAGGAATTTTAGATAAAGAATTATCTGAACTTACAAATTTATTTCCCGATTTAAATGCTAGTAAATTAGCAGAAATTTATAAGAGAAATGATTCTTACTATAATCAAGATTTTATTAAAGTTGTAGATTTTATACCCTATGATGAGATTATTCCGCATTATTCAGAGTTAAATCTTAATAAAACAATAAAAATAGATCCTGTTGTAAAAAGAAAATATCCTTTTGGAAAATTGGCTTCGCATATTATTGGGTATGTAGGTAAGGCAAATTTGCAAGATGTTCAAGAAAATGAAATAGCAAAACTTTCTAATTATACAGGAAAAAGTGGTATAGAACGCTATTATAATGATATTTTACAAGGAGAAAAAGGAACTAGGGTTTATAAGGTTAATGCCTTAAATCAAGAAGTAGAACAGCTTTCTTACACTCCTGCTATGTCTAATGATATAGAACTTACGATAGATATAGAGCTTCAGTCTTATTTAACTTCATTGTTTGAAGGGAATGCTGGAGCTGCTATAATTATGAATGTAAATGATGGATCTATTTTAGCTGCAGGGAGTTTCCCTGAATATGATCTTAATCCTTTTGTAACAGGGATTTCTTTTAAGGATTGGGATGAGCTTTCAAATAGTCTTGACCATCCTTTTACAAATAAACTTATAAATGGATATTATCCTCCAGGTTCTGTTGTAAAAATGGGAGTAGGGCTTTCTTTTTTAAATTCTAAAAATATTAGTCCATCAACTCAATATGTTTGCAATGGAAGCATTGAGCTTGGAGGTAGGTTTTTTAGATGTTGGAATCGATCAGGCCATGGACCTGTGGATTTAAAACATGCGATAAAATATAGTTGTGATGTTTATTTTTATAATGGCAGTTTGCAAGTTGGAATCGATCAAATAAGTGAAACTTTATCTCGCATTGGCTTTGGAGCGAAAACAGGGGTAGATTTACCTAGTGAATTTGTAGGAACTTTACCAAGCAAAGAATGGAAGATGCAAAGATATAGACAATCTTGGTTTCAAGGTGATACTTTAAATACAGCTATAGGTCAAGGTAATTTTCTTGCAACACCTATGCAAATTGCTAGATATACAGCTCAAATCGCAAAAGGTGGAGAGGTTATACCTCATTTTTTAAAAAGCATAGAAAATAATAATACAACTATAGAAAATCAAATGGATGAAAATAAAAAAGAAATTTTTACTTTATTTGAAAAGAGTCAATTGCCTTATATAAGAGATGCAATGTATGCTGTTGCTAATGAGCAAGGAGGAACCTCTTATCGTTATTTGCATAATCTTGATGTGAAAGTTGCAGCAAAAACAGGAACTGCTCAGGTTGTGGGATTTTCACAAACAGATAAAAATAGGGTCGATGAAAAACAATTTGAGTATTATACTAGATCTCATGCGTGGCTTACTTCTTATGCTCCTTATTCTAAGCCAAAATATGTAGTTACCGTTCTTTTGGAACATGGTGGGAGAAATATTACTTCAGGGGCAACTGTAGCTAAAATTTATCAAAAAATGATTGAACTTGGATATTTTAAATAATTTTTAGTTGTAAATTGAGTTTTTCAAAAAAACTTTTTTAGCAATTGGTTTAAAAACCTTGTATTAAACAAATTATAAGTTTAATACAAGGAAAATTTATCTATGTTAATAAAAGTATCTTAAAAGATAGCTTTTGTTCTTTTTTCAAGCCAAACTAGAGCTTTTGGATAATCACCTAGCTTAGGAGAAAGTTTTTCAAATACTTCTTTGTGATAATTGTTTAACCATTCTTTTTCTTTTTCATCTAACATTTTTGTATCAATACAAGATATTTCAAAAGGACAAAGAGTAACAGGTTTAAAGTATAAAAACTCTCCAAAATCTTTATTTTTAGGATTTTCTACTTTGGTATGAATAACTAAATTTTCAAGTCTTATACCCCATTTACCTACTTTATAAATACCTGGTTCTATGGAGGTTAGCATACCTTCTTTGGCTTTTGTTTTTTCAAGCACAGGGGATAGATAAGATAAAACTTGTGGACCTTCATGGACATTTAAAAAATATCCCACGCCATGTCCTGTGCCGTGTATATAGTCAATTTGTTCTTTCCATAAAGGTGCGCGTGTGATTGCATCAAGTAAGGGCATAGCTATATCTTTTGGAAAAATTGCACTGGAAATGGCAATATGTGCTTTTAAAACCAAGGTATAGTCATGAATTTGTTCTGCATTAGCCTTTCCTATTGGTACAACGCGTGTAATATCTGTTGTGCCGTTTTTATATTGTCCACCAGAATCAATAAGTAAAAGCCCATCTTTTTTAAGATAAGCAAAACTCTCTTTTGTGGCTTTATAATGTGGATATGCTGCATTTTCGTTAAAGCCTGCTATAGTGGCAAAACTATCACTTATGTAGTACTTGCTTTGTGCTCTAAATTCTCTTGCTTTAACATCTATGTCTAATTCGCTTATTAATTCTTTATTTTCTATCGCTTCTTCAAGCCAGGCAAAAAATTTACATAAAGCCACTCCATCTTCTATCATAGCATCTTGTATATGCGCTATTTCTTTTGTATTTTTAGCTGCTTTTAAGTGGGTGCTTGGATTAATTTCTTGAATGATTTTTACGCTTTTATCTAAAGAATTTATGAGTAAAGTGGTCATTTTTGAAGGTTCAATAAGCAAATTTGTATTTGCAAGTTTTTCAAGCTCCATGATGATTTCATCATAATTTTTAAGCCAAAACCCATCTAAATTTAATTTTTTTTCAAGTTCTGAATTTACTTTTTTCTGATCAACAAAAAGCAAGGCTTTGTCTTCCAAGATTAGCAAATGACTTAAAAATACAGGATTATAATTTACATCATTCCCTCTTAAATTTGTAAGCCAAGCTATATCATCAAGGCTGGAGATTAAATGAGAAGTAGCATTTAAATTTTTCATTTTTTGACGCACTAATGCTAATTTTTCTTTTCTTGAGTAAGAGCAGTATTCTAGTTCGTGTTCATAAATTTTTTCTTGTGGTAAAGTGGGACGATCTTTCCAAAGTGGACTTATCAAATCTATATGTTTTAAATTTGCCTTGCAATTAATCTGTAAATCTTTTTGCAAAGATAAAGGTAAAAGTGCAAAATCGATGCCTAAAATTTGATCTTCGCTTAAATTTTTTTCCAACCATTTGGTAAAAGTATTTTTAGCATCTTGCTTTTGTAAAAGTATGCCACTACCTTCTAATTCCTTTTGTGCTTGAAGCCAATATCTTCCATCTACCCACAAAAAGCCCTCTTTTTGTGTGATAAGAACTGTTCCAACAGAACCCTTAAAGCCACTGATAAAGACTCTGTTTTTGTAATATTCTGGTAAATATTCGCTCAAATGCGGATCCGCGCTTAAGATGAGATAGGCGTCAATATTATTTTCTTTCATTAATCTTCTAAGTTCTAATACTCTTTGTTTGTAAATACTCATATTTTCTCCTTAATATTAATTTTTTAGTATTTTATTGATAGGTTTTTTGAGTATAAGTAAAATTATAACAGCACCAAGTAATATCCACATACATTGGTAAAATAAATTTGGCAAATAAGCTATATTTTCTTCACTTGCTTTACCACCTATGAATCCAGCTAAAGCATTGCCTAATGCACTTGCTACAAACCAAAGTCCCATGACTTGAGATTTAATTAAATTAGGTGCAATTTTTGTCATTATAGAAAGTCCCACAGGGGAAAGGCAAAGCTCTCCTAAAACCATAAGTAAAAAGCTACTGACAAGCCACCAAGGTGAAACTAAAATAATTTGTGATGAATTTTCTAAATTTTCTCTTAATGTATTAGCATCGCCATTTAAACTAATTGCATGATTTGAAGCTAAAGCCATTATTAAAAATGCTAAAGCTGCACCCAAAAGTCCTAATGCAAATTTAATAATAGATGAAATTTCTTTATTATTTTTGGCACATATAGTCCATATAAAAGCACTAAAAGGTGCAAAAAGTATAACAAATAAACCTCCAAGAGATTGAAACCATATTGTAGGAATTTCATAATTTAATATGGTTTTATCTGTTAATTTTTCTGCAAAAAAATTAAAAGAAGTGTATTGTTGCTCATATACTGACCAAAATAACGCAGCCGCTAAAAATAAAACAATAAAAATAATTAAATTTCTTTTTTCTTCTATTTTTAAAGAAGTAAAAGCGAAAAGATATAAAAAATAAATTCCAGCACAAGCTAAGATAGTTAGAATAATATTTTTATTAATAACTTGTGCATCTAATTTTATAAAACCACCAAGGATTAAAAATATTGCTCCAAGTAAAACAATACCTGATACAATGATGATGTAAAATGCATTTTTGCTTTTTTTGCTTGGTCTATCCCAAGTAGCGTCTATGCCAACTTTTTCATCAAATTCTTTTAAATCAGGCATAGTTTTTAGGTAGAAAATAATTACCGCTAAAAGCATACCAATCCCACCTGCACCAAAACCAAAATGCCATCCGTATTCTTTTTGTAAAAAGCCGCAAATTAAAGGAGCTACAAAAGCACCAAAATTAAAGCACATATAAAAAAGAGTAAAACCAGAGTCACGCCTTGCATCATTTTTTTTATAAAGCATTCCAACCATTACAGAAGCACAAGTTTTAAAAAGTCCTGTACCTATAACCAAAAAAACCATACCAACAAAAATTATTTTATTGTTAAAATAAGAAAAGGCTATGCACAAATGTCCAAATGCTATAGTTAAAGCACCTAGCAAAATTGCTCTTTTTTGTCCTAAGTAATTATCCGCAAGCCATCCACCTGGCAAAGCAGCAAGATATAAACAACTTGCAAAAATTCCCATAATTGCACTTGCTTCTTCAGGTTTTAAGTTCATTCCGCTTTTTTCAAAACTTGCTATCATAAAAAGGTAAAGCAAGGGACGAATTCCGTAAAAAGAAAATCTTTCCCAAAGCTCAGTAAGTGAAAGAGATAAAAGTGGTTTTGGATGTCCAAAAAATGAAGTATCTAAATTTTTTACATTTTTACTCAATTTATATCCTTTGTGTATTTTTATTTATAAATTATAGACAAGAAATTAAAAAATATGTATAACTTTGTAATATTTTTAAATGATTTATATCATAATGTTACTTTTTTGCAAATATAAAAAAAGAAATATTAAGATCAATTTTCAACTTTGGTGTATTTTGTATTTTAAGTTTAGTTAGATAATTGCTTATTTTTTTCGTTAAGAATTTTATAAATTGGTTTTTTGGCAATAAAAAGTAAAAGCGCTACAACAAAAAGCATCCACATGCATTGTCCAAAAATACTGGGAAGTTGATCGATGTTTTTAATATTGACATTTCCCCCTATAAGTCCTGCAACAAAATTTCCAAGTGCACTTGCTACAAACCAAAGTCCCATGATTTGATTTTTGATTAAATCAGGGGCAACCTTAGCCATTATAGAGAGTCCAATAGGAGACACGCATAATTCCCCAAGTGTTAAAAAGAATATACTTATGATAATCCAAGCCATGGATATTGGCAAACCATTGTTGTTTATTAGATTTTGTGAAGCAAAGGTCATCATCATAAAACCAATACCGGCAAATAATATTCCTAAAGTAAATTTTCCAATGGAAGAAAAATATATATTTTTTTTCTCTAAAAATATCCAAATATAACTTGCTATAGGAGCAAGTATGATGATAAAAATTGGATTAAAAGATTGAAACCAGTTTGTTGGAATTTTCCAATCAAAAATATTTCTATTTGTAAAATCTTGCGCAAAAAGATTATAAGCGGTAGGTTTTTGTTCAAAAGTACTCCAAAAAAAAGTGGCTGCAAAGAATAAAACAATTAAAATTGTTAATTGCTGTTTTTCTCTTTTATTTAAGGTTTTAAAAACAAAAAGATATATGAAATAAATTACCAAACATAGTAAAATTACAATTAGAAGTTTTTTTGATAGTATTATGGGATTAATATCTGCAAGATTAATAAAAATTAGAAAAAATCCAATAATACTTAACAAGCTTATACTTAGTATAAGAGTTAAATTTTTACTTTTTTTAAATGGTTGTTCCCAGTTTTGCTTTAAAGTACAATTTTTATGAAATTCTTCAAGTTCAGGGGTAGCTTTAAAATATAAAATAAGCAAAGAGATTAGCATACCTAAACCTCCTATGCCAAATCCTAAATGATAATTCCATTTTGCTTGAACAAAACCACATATAAGAGGAGCAATGAATGCTCCAATGTTAATTCCTATATAAAAAATCGTATAGCCAGTATCGCATCTTGTATCATTTTGTTTATACAACATTCCAACTGTTACAGAAGCGCTAGTTTTAAAAAATCCAGTACCAATAACGATAAAAGTAAGTCCTAGGAAAAATATAGGTGTGCTTAGAATAGATAAGGCTATGCTAATATGTCCTAAAGCTATAATAAAAGAACCTAGAAATAAAGCCTTTTTTTGCCCTAAATAATTATCAGTAATCCAGCCTCCAGGAAGTGCTGCTAAATACAAGCATCCTGCAAAAATGCCATAAATTGCCGAGGCGTATTCAGTGCTTATTCCAAGTCCACCTTTGCTTATGGTTGTTGCCATGAAAAGCACAAGTAAAGATCGTATGCCATAAAAAGCAAATCTTTCCCAAAGTTCTACCATTGATAGAGAGAATAAAGGCTTGGGATGACCTAGGAAATTTGTATCGAGTTTTTGTATTTCTTGTTTAGTCACTTCCCAATACCTTTCTTTTTTATACTTAAAATATTTTAACTAATAGTAATAGAAAAATAATTAAATTACAATATTTTTAAATATTTTTTTTATAATAATATTTAAAAATATAACATTTTAATATTATTATAAATTAACAAATTTAAATATTAAATCAAGCTTTAATTTTAAACCCTGTGCATTGTATAGTTTTATTTTATCAATTTTTAAAGCTATAGGAAGATTTTCTAAATTTTGTATAAAATTGAGCAAGTCTTTAAAGTTGCCATTTAAACTTAGAGAAACATAATTATAGTGGATAAAATTTTTGTTTTCTTGGGAAAATTTTATTTCATTAATGGTTAAATTTTTGGATAAATTATTGATTTTTTTATTGAAAAAATCTTTATCATAAGAAAATAAATGCAATTTTTCTTTATAGTATTTTAATTTTTCTTCCTCTGTTTTTATCTGTTTTGTTAGCTTTGTTTCTATTTCTTTAAGATGTGAATTTTCTATTTTTGCTTCATTTAATGCAAGGTAATTATGTTCTACTAATGTTTTTTGAAAAATATCTTCCAAAAAGTGATCGTGAATTTTAAAAGCTAAAAACAAAGCACAAAGACAGATAAAAGAAATAAAAAGAAATTTTTCCCTAGGATTTAAATTCTGCAAAAATACTTCTATTTTATTCATGTATGACTTCTAATATGATATTCAATGTTTCTTCATTTTTATCAAGAATTTTAAAAGCAGAATTTAGATTTTCTAATGCTCTTTTAAAGTGGTTTTCATCGATAAAAGAAAGAATGATTTTTGTTTGTTCAAATTCAAGATTTGTGATTTTAAGTTCATTGGAGTTAAGCCATGATATGATTTGATTTAGAATGATTGCCTTATTTTTGTCTAAATTGATTTCTTTTGTTATGGTGGATAAAATATGAAATTGTTGTTGTGTAGATGATATTTTATTGGAAAGAGTAAAGTTTAAATCTTGTATGTTTGTTAATAATTTTTGCTTATCTTGTTTTAGTTTAGAAATTTCTTCTTGTATGATAAAATTTTTATTTTGAATTTCCTTATTTTGTTTGTACTCTATAAAATCTTTAAATAATAAAATCATCATGCTAAGACTAAAGCTAAAAATAAATATTAATATAATTTTAAAAGAAATAGATATTTTTATTTTATTATGCTTGATAAAATTACAATTTTGATCTAGATTTTTTATACTATATGAACTTAATTTCAATAAACTATTTTTATCAAGAATATCATTTAGATTTAAACATTTTATTTGAGATGAGAAGTAATGTTTGATTGTATCCAAATCCTGATAAAGTAGCAATTTGCTTTCATAG
This sequence comes from Campylobacter sp. US42a, assembly GCF_004379055.1. Taxonomy (NCBI): domain Bacteria; kingdom Pseudomonadati; phylum Campylobacterota; class Epsilonproteobacteria; order Campylobacterales; family Campylobacteraceae; genus Campylobacter; species Campylobacter sp. US42a. The sequence goes on along the minus strand of NZ_RYYK01000003.1, from coordinate 75,063 downwards.
TGTTTTAAAAGTTCTGTAAATCGATTTTGTTTAAAAAATAAATCCATATTACCTGGGTTGAAATTTTCGATTTTTTTAAGATTGATAAATTTTCCCTCTTGGTAAAAATATAAATATAAAGTTTGATCATATAAATTTAAAACACAATAATCACTTTCCTCAATAAATCTTTCATCAAACAAAGCTTGAAAAATTAAAGGCTCAGGAAAGCAAAAACGACTTTTTTTCAATTTGTAAACAGGCGCTAAAAAACAATGATAAATTTCATTATGTTTAAAAAAAGCTATTTGGTAGTCAAAGGGTTTGCTTAGCTTAAAATCTGCAGTTAAATTGTTAAAAAGTTCATCTTCTTTGGATATTCCTGTTCTTTGAGCATAAAGCAAATCTGTAGATTTTATAAAATTTATTTTATTTAATGAATTAATTTTCATCATTTAAAAGTTTTTTTAAAAATTCTTCATCTTTTTGCCAGTTTTTTTTCACTGTTACGAAAAGCTTTAAAAGTACCTTTTTTTGTGCAAGTTTTGAAATTTTAAAGCGTGCATCTTTGCCTATTCTTTTTAAAGTTGCCCCTTCTTTTCCTATAAGCATACCCTTGTGAGAGTTTGTATCGGTGATGATATTGGCTTCTAGGATTAAAAGATTAGGTGTGTCTTTGGTGCGATGGATAAGCACTTCGCTACTATAAGGAAGCTCATCACTTAAATTTTCATAAATACTTTCAAGTATGAAATCTCTATAAAGTTCTTTTTCGCTACTCGCACTTAAAAATTCAGGATCATAAAAATACTCATGTTTATCAAGGTATTTTACTATTTCATCTAATAAGCCTTTTTTATAGCTTTTTTTCTTAGAAGAATAAGGAATGATAGCTTTAAAATGTTGGCTAAATTTTGCATATTCGCTAAGTTTTTTTAAAAGCGTAGCATTGTCGGTTAAATCTACTTTATTTAAAGCGATGATATGTGGTACTTGTGGGTTTAGACTAAGAAAATTTTCATAGTCTTTTGTACTATCAAAAACACTCGCCACAAATAAAATCACATCACAATCCCCCATGGATTTAATAGCACTTTGGACAAGCAGTTGATTAAGCGTAGCACCGCTTTCGTGAAGTCCTGGGGTATCGATGAAAATGATTTGATTTTTTTCATGCATCACTATGGCTTTAATTTTACGTCTTGTGGCGTTTTGTTTGTGAGAAACTAGGGCGATTTTTTCTTCTAATAAGGAATTGATTAAAGTACTTTTTCCTGCATTAGTACGCCCTATGATGCTAACAAAGCCACTTTTCACAAAATATACCTTGCAAGATCTTTATTTTCTATGATATCTCCGAGTTTTTCTTCTACCATTTTTTTATCCACTACGAATTTTTTACCCGCATACTCATCAGCTTCAAAGCTTAGATCTTCAAGTAATTTTTCTATCACAGTATGTAAGCGTCTAGCACCTATATCTTGCATTTCTTCATTGGCTCTTGAAGCTATTTTCGCTATTTCTTTAATAGCTTCATCATCAAATTCAAGTTCTAAATTTTCAGTTTTTAAAAGCTGAGAGTATTGTTTTAAAAGTGAATTTTTAGGGCGTGTTAAAATTTCATAAAGAGCTTTATCATCAAGACTATCTAATTCCACTCTTAAAGGAAAGCGTCCTTGAAGTTCAGGGATAAGATCACTTGGTTTGCTAAGATGAAAAGCCCCTGCAGCGATAAAAAGAATATGATCGGTTTTTAAAGTACCTATTTTTGTTTGTATATTTGATCCCTCGACTATAGGAAGTAAGTCTCTTTGCACCCCTTCTTTACTTGGATCTTGGCGATTTGAATTTCCGCTTGAAACAGCGATTTTATCGATTTCATCAATAAAAATAATCCCTTCATTTTCCGCTCTTTTTAAGGCTTCGCTTTTGATACTTTCTTGATCTAGGATTTTTTCTCCTGCTTCGTTTTTTAAAGCATTTTTAGCGTCTTTGATTTTCATTTCTTTTTTGACTTTTTTACTGCCAACACCTATAACCTTAACTATATCTTGCATTGCACCCATTTCAGGAGGTAGGTTAGGATTGGTATCGAACATATTTTGCGAAATTTCTATCTCTATAGTGCTTTCATCAAGATCGCCATTTCTTAGTTTAGTTCTCATTTTTTCAAGACTGTTTTTATATTCTTCTTGTTTTTCATCGCTGATACCCTTTGGTAAAGGTGGCAAAAGTTTTTCTAAAATTTTATTTTCTATAAATTCATCGATTTTATCTTTGTTTTTTTCTCTTTGCTCATTTTTTACTAAATTTAAAGCCGCATTGGCAAGATCTCTTACCATACTTTCTACATCACGACCTACAAAACCTACTTCAGTATATTTGCTCGCTTCGATTTTGATAAAAGGAAAGCCCATCATTTTAGCTAAACGCCTAGCGATTTCTGTTTTTCCTACGCCTGTAGAACCTATCATCAAGATATTTTTTGGCACTATATCATCTTGCAACTCAGGGCTAAGTTGCATTCTGCGGTAGCGATTTCTTAAAGCTATAGCTATGATTTTTTTAGCTTTTTTTTGTCCTATGACATAATCATCTAAAAATTTAACAATTTCTTTTGGAGTTAGATTCATTTCTCATCCTCGATCACATAAGTTTTGATATTAGTATTGGTATAAATGCAAATTTCACCCGCGATTTGAAGGCTTGATTTTACAAGCTCTTCTTCATCTAAACTTGCATGTTTTGCTAAGGCTCTAGCAGCTGAAAGTGCATAGTTTCCACCACTTCCTATGGCTGCGATTTGTCCATCTTCGGGTTCGACCACATCGCCTGTACCAGAAAGTAAAAAAATGTGATTTCTATCAAGTACAAGCATCATGGCTTCAAGTTTTCTTAGGTATTTGTCCTTTCTCCATTCTTTAGAAAAGTCAATCGCTGCTTTTAAAAGATCGCCTTTAGAACTTTGAAGGAGATTTTCAAACATATCAAAAAGATTAAAAGCATCAGCTGTTGAGCCTGCAAAACCGGCTAAAACTTTACCATTATTAAGTTTTCTTATTTTTACGGCATTGCCTTTTAATACTGTGTTTCCAAAGCTTACTTGTCCATCTCCACCGATTACGGATTTGTTTTTGCCTTTGTAAGCTAAAATCGTTGTTGCGTGAAACATTATTCCGCCTTTATATTTATATTAAATTTAGCGTGGATTGCGTGTCCGAGCTTTACGCTTACTTCATGAAGTCCAAGACTTTTAAAAGTGTCACATTCTAAACTTTTTTTATCGATTTCTATGTGACTTTGCTCTTTTAGGGCGTGAGCGATTTCATCTTTGGTTACTCCACCAAACAAACTTCCATTTGCACCTACGGGTTTTGAAATTTCAAGAGTGATTTTGCTAAGTTCTTCTTTGAGTTTTTCTAAATTTGCGATTTCAAAGCGTAAATTTTCAGCCTCTTTTTTCTTGTCGCTTTCGTATTTTCTTAAAACTTCATTAGTAGCTGCTTTAGCAAAGCCTTTAGCGATTAAGAAATTTTGTCCGTAGCCGTCTTTTACTTCTTTTATTTCTCCTGCTTTTCCAAGTGCTTTTACATCTTTGATTAATAATACTTTCATTTTATTCCTTTATTAAAATTTTCTTCCATTTTTTCCTGCGATGATAAAACGCAAAGCATTAAGCTTGATAAAGCCTGCTGCGTCTTTTTGATTATACACTTCATCTTCTTCAAAAGTACAATAAGCTGCGTTAAACAAGCTATCATTTGCACTTTCGCGTCCTATAATCATCACATTGCCTTTGTAAAGCTCGAGTTTTACTCTGCCATTGGCATGAATTTGTGACTCGTCGATTAAGGCTTGAAGCATCATTCTTTCAGGCGAGAACCAATAGCCATTATAAATTAAACTTGCGTATTTTGGCATGAGTTCATCTTTTAAGTGCGCTGCTTCTCTATCAAGCGTGATGCTTTCAAGTGCTCTGTGTGCTTTTAAAAGTATAGTACCGCCTGGAGTTTCGTAACAACCACGGCTTTTCATGCCTACATAGCGATTTTCTACTATATCAAGGCGTCCTATACCGTGTTTGCAGCCTAGTTCGTTAAGTTTGGTTAAAAGTCCTGCGGGACTTAGTTTTTCTCCATTTATCGCTACTAAATCTCCTTTTTGGAAATCAAGTTCTATAATTTCACTTTCATTTGGAGCGTCTTTTGGGCTTTTACTCCATCTCCACATATCTTCTTCAGGTGCGTGTGCAGGATCTTCTAAAACAAGTCCTTCGTAAGAAATATGAAGTAAATTTGCGTCCATAGAATAAGGGGATTTTCCTTTTTTCTTAGAAATATCAATACCGTGTTTTTGCGCATAAGCAAGAAGTTTTTCACGACTGTTTAAATCCCACTCACGCCATGGAGCGATGATTTTTAAATCGGGATTAAAAGCAAGATAACCAAGTTCAAAACGCACTTGATCATTTCCTTTACCTGTGGCGCCATGGCTTACCGCATCAGCACCTGTTTGCAGGGCGATTTGTGCTTGAGTTTTTGCTATAAGTGGTCTTGCTATACTTGTTCCTAAAAGATATTCTCCTTCATAAATCGCATTGGCTCTAAACATAGGAAATACATAATCTTTAACAAATTCATCTCTTAAATCTTTAATGAAAATATTTTCTTCTTTTATGCCTAAAGAAAGGGCTTTTTTTCTTGCAGGTTCGAGTTCTTCACCTTGACCAATATCTGCTGTAAAAGTTACAACTTCACAATTATACTCATCTTGAAGCCATTTTAAAATGATGCTCGTATCAAGCCCTCCAGAATACGCTAAAACTACTTTTTTTACTTCATTTTTCATAAGATATCCTTTGTTAAAATAGATTTGAAAATTGTAAAATTGTATCCAAATTTCATTAAAGAAAAGTTTTTACTTGCTATTTTCTTAAAAAATAAAGCAAAGGCGTAAGCAAATTTTGTTCTAAAAATTGATTTTTTTTGCTAAAATTGCTTTTATGAGAGTAGATAAATTTTTAAATGTAGTTAATATCACGAAAAGAAGAGCTATTTCTGAGGATATGTGTAAAAGTGGTGTAGTGGGGATTAATGGCGTTATTGTTAAGGCGAGTAAAGAGGTTAAGGTGGGTGATATCATCACTTTGCATTTTACTGAATACACTCAAAAATATAAAGTCCTAGCTATACCTAGCACGAAAAGCATTCCTAAAAACGCACAAAATGAATATGTGGTAAAATTATGAAAGAATTTATTTTAGCAAAAGATGAGATCAAAACGATGCTTCAAATAATGCCTAAAGAAGGTGTTGTTTTGCTTCAAGGAGATTTGGCTAGCGGAAAAACAAGCTTAGTACAAGCTTGGGTTAAATTTCTTGGTCTTGATGCAAGGGTAGATTCTCCAACTTTTTCCACTATGCAAAAATATGAAAATCATGATATTTGCATTTATCATTATGATATTTATCAAGAAGGTTTAGAAGGACTTTTAGCGAATGGTTTATTTGAAAATTTTTTTGAAAAAGGTTTGCATTTGGTTGAATGGGGCGGTGAAAATTTGAAAAAAACTTTAATGAAATTTGGAATTTCTACTATCCAGATTAAAATTAGCATTAAAGACGACAAAAGAAAGTATGAAATTTATGAGTAAATTAGAAATTGTAAATTTAGAAAAAATTATTAAAAAAACTAAGATTATACATGGAATTTCTTTAGAGGTTAATAGCGGAGAAGTTGTAGGACTTTTAGGGCCAAATGGTGCAGGAAAAACGACAACTTTTTATATGATATGTGGACTTATTTCCCCAAGTAGTGGAAAAGTTCTTTTAGATGGTTTAGATGTGACAAAAGATCCTTTAAATAAAAGAGCTAGATCAGGGATAGGTTATTTACCTCAAGAAAGTAGTATTTTTAAGGATTTAAGCGTAGAAGATAACCTGCTTTTAGCGGCTCAGATTTTTTATAAAGATAAAAAAATTTTACATGATAAAGTTGAGCAAATGCTTGAACTCTTAAGTATAGAGCCTATTCGTTTAAGGAAAGGTTTAAGTTTAAGTGGAGGTGAAAGAAGGCGTTGCGAGATCGCTAGAAGCTTGATGTGCGAACCTAAGTTTTTACTTCTTGATGAGCCTTTTGCAGGTGTTGATCCTATAGCAGTGGCTGAAATTCAAACTTTAATTAAAGAGCTTAAAAGATTGGGGATTGGGGTTTTAATTACCGATCATAATGTGCGTGAGACTTTGGCTATTTGTGATAGAGCTTATGTTATAAGATCAGGTTCTTTGCTTGCTAGTGGGAATGCTGATGAAATTGCAACCAATAAAGACGTGAAAAAGTATTATTTAGGAGCGGAGTTTAAACTCCTTGATTGATGTTAAAGCAAAAAATCACCCAAGCGCCCAAGACTAAAATTTCTCAAACTTTACGCTCTTGGTTGCCGATTTTACAAGCAAATATAGAGGATTTAAAAGAAAATTTAGATAAATTTGCTGAGGATAATCCTTTCTTAAATGTTCAAGATTCGATACAAACTCATGATAAGGGTAAGAATTATTTTGATTCATTTTATAAACATAATATAAATTCGGCTTTTGTGGATAGTAAAGGACTTGCCAAAAAAAGTGTTTATGAGCTTTTAAATGAACAGATTCTTCCTCCTTTATTTCCTACAAACAAATCTCAAGAACTTGCAAAAAAAATTATAGAATGCTTAAATGAGGAAGGATATTTTGAATACGATGAAGAATTTTTAAAAGAGTATTCCTTAGAAGAAATTGAGCGAGTAAGAGCAAGATTTAAATTTTTAGATCCTGTAGGAGTGGGAGCTAAAGATTATAAAGAAGCATTTTTATTTGCTCTTGAAAATATGGAATTAGATGAAGATATTGATGAGTTTTGTAGAATGTTAATTATGGATTTTGAAAATATACAAAACTATACCAAAGAGCCTTTATATAAAGAAGCATTAGCTGTACTTAAGCGCTTTAGCACTCCCCCTTTTTTGGAATATTTTGAAGATTCTCGTATAATTGTTCCTGATATTTTTGTTTATAAAGAAAATGGTGAAATTAAAGTAAAAATCAATGATGATTATTATCCTGAAATTTCAATCCAAACTGATGGTTTAGAGCATGATTTTTTAAGTCATTACATCAAAGAAGCAAAAAATTTAGTTGATGCTTTAGCGATGAGAAAAGCTACTCTTTATAAAATAGGGCTTATGATAGTAGAATATCAATATGATTTTTTCATGGGAAAAGAGATAAAACCTATGACTTTTAAGGATTTAGCACTTGATTTAGAACGCAATGCTTCGACTATATCAAGAGCTGTGGCAAATAAATATTTAAGTTGTGAAAGAGGACTTATCCCCTTGCGTGATTTTTTTGCTTTTGCTCTTGATGAAGAGGGAGAGACTTCAAATGTAGGTGTTAAAGAATTTGTGGCAAATTTAGTAAAGAATGAAGATCGCAATAAACCTTTAAGCGATAGTAAAATTTTAGAATTAATCAAAGAAGAATTTAAAGTCGATATAGGGCGAAGAACTATTACAAAATATCGCAAACATCTTAATATAGCAAGCTCTACAGATAGAAAAAAATTATATGAACTTGAAGGATAAAATTCTATCAATCTATCAAACCCATTACGCTTTTGTTTTATATTTAAATTTAATTTAAATAATATAAAAAATTATTGTTTTATTTTTAGAAATATTATTCTTTAATTTAAAAATGTGATACAATAATAACTGTTTTTAAATATCAATTTTCAAAGGAGTTAAAATGGACTTTTTAACAAGCCTTAGTGAGGGAGGGCAATTTGCAATCCAAATCATTATCGTTTTAATTTGTCTTTTTTACGGTGCAAAAAAAGGCGGCATAGCGCTTGGTTTACTTGGTGGTATAGGTATTTTAATGCTTGTATTTGCTTTTCATATAAAGCCTGGAAAACCAGCCATAGATGTTATGCTTACAATTTTAGCGGTAGTGGTTGCGAGTGCAACTTTGCAAGCAAGTGGTGGTTTGGATGTTATGCTTCAAATAGCAGAAAGAATTTTAAGACGCAATCCTAAGTTTTTGACAATATTAGCGCCTTTTGTAACCTGCTTTTTGACCATACTTTGTGGAACAGGACATGTGGTTTATACTATTATGCCTATTATTTATGATATAGCGATTAAAAATGGTATTCGTCCTGAGCGTCCAATGGCGGCAGCTTCTATATCATCACAAATGGGTATTATTGCATCTCCTGTATCTGTGGCTGTTGTAAGTTTGACTGCTTTGCTTTTAAATGCTAATCATAAATTAGCAGGTTTTGATGGTTATATTAATCTTCTTCAAATTACCATACCTAGTACATTATTTGGTGTATTGTGTATAGGAATTTTTTCTTGGTTTAGAGGAAAAGATTTGGATAAAGATGAAGTATTTCAAGAAAAACTTAAAGATCCTGAATTTAAAAAATATGTTTATGGTGATTCTAAAACACTTTTAGGTGTTAAACTTCCAAAAAGCAATTGGGTTGCAATGTGGATTTTCTTAGGAGCTATTGCTTTAGTGGCTTTATTAGGTGTATTTGATTTCTTGCGTCCAAACTGGGGGCAAGTTGTAAAAAATGGCATTCCTCAAGTAGATGCTTTAGGCAATCCTAAAATGGATGTTTTATCCATGGTTTCGGTTATTCAGATGTTTATGCTTTTAGCAGGTTCTTTGATTATCATCTTTACTAAAACAGATGCAAAGAAAATCGGCTCTAATGAAATTTTTAAATCAGGTATGATAGCACTTGTTGCGGTATTTGGAATTTCTTGGATGGCTGATACTATGTTTGCAGTCCACACTCCTATGATGAAAGCAGCGCTTGGAGATATAGTAAAAGAGCATCCTTGGACTTATGCTGTAATGCTTCTTTTAATTTCAAAATTTGTAAACTCTCAAGCAGCAGCTATTTCGGCTTTTGTTCCTTTGGCTTTAGGAATTGGTGTTGAACCTGGTGTAATTGTTGCCTTTGCGGCTGCTTGTTATGGGTATTATATTTTACCAACTTATCCAAGCGATTTAGCTACTATACAATTTGATAGATCAGGTACTACTCATATCGGTAAATTTGTTATCAATCATAGTTTTATTTTACCAGGTCTTATAGGTGTAATCACTTCTTGTATAGCAGGATATTTTATTGCTATGGCAGCGGGTTATCTTTAACAATTTTTAGCAGGATTTTTCCTGCTAAATTCTTCATTTGTCTTTTTATTTAATATAGATAAAAATTATAAATAAATCATAAAATTAGTATTAATCAAAATATAAGCTTAACAAGGATAGAATAAATCCTATTTTGAATCAATGAGAAAGGGCTATCCTATGGATGTTATCTTTGCTTTGCTTCTGCTTTTAGCTTTTGGTAGTTTATGGTTTTTTATCCGTTTTTGTGAAATTCAAACTAGGACACGCGGATGATATTTTTACTAGTTTTAAGCTTAATACTTGCTCTTTATTTATTTTATGCTCTATTATATCCTGAAAAATTTTAAAGGAAAAATATGCTAGAAATTTTAATAACACTGATTATAGCTTTTATATTGGCTTTAATTTTTGGAAATTATCTTTATAAAATTGCAAGCTGTAAAAAAACTATTTTTGATTTTATTTTTAATCCAATTGACAACTTAATTTATAAAATTTGTGCAATTGATAGAAAAAATATGACTTGGCAAAAATATTCTTTGCATTTAATTGCTTTTAATGCCTTAGTGGCTATTTTTTCTTTCGTGATTTTTTATTTGCAAGATAAACTTTTTTTAAATCCCAATTCGATAAATTCTATGAAAGGGGATTTGAATTTAAATACTGTAATTAGTTTTATTACAAATACAAACCTCCAGCATTATAGTGGAGAGAGTGCTTTAAGCTTGCTTTCGCAAAATACAGGCATTTTACTTGCTATGTTTGTTTCAAGTGCAAGTGGATATTCTGCTTGTATGGCTTTTTGTCGTGCTTTATGTGGTATGCAAATGGGAAATTTTTATGAAGATTTTACGCGTATTATTACGCGTTTGATGTTGCCTTTAAGTTTTATTTTGGCTGTAATTTTTATCTCTGAAGGCGTAGTGCAAAACTATCACGCAAATTTTAGCGTGCTTACTTTAGAAAATAAATTTCAAAGCATTGCCACAGGTCCTGTTGCAGCTCTTGAGTCTATAAAACATTTAGGGACAAATGGGGGTGGTTTTTTTGGTGCTAATTCAAGCATGCCTTTTGAAAATCCTACTTCACTTACAAATTTTTTACAAATTTTATCCATGATGCTTATTCCTAGTGCCTGTGTTGTAGCTTTTGGATTGATGGTTTATCATAGAAAAGAAAGACAAGGTTTTGCTCTTATGGGAAAAGAAGGGGGAGTTATTTTTGGTGCAATGGGGATTATTTTTATCATTTCTTTGCTTTTAATTTATTTTAGCGAAAAAATGTCAAATCCAAATTTGGATTCTTTGGGTTTAAATGCAAATTTGGGAAATTTGGAAGGTAAAGAAATAAGATTTGGCACAGATGGTTCGAGTTTATTTAGTGCTGTAACTACTGCTTTTACTACAGGAAGCGTCAATAATATGCACGATAGTTTAAATCCTTTAAGCATCAGTGCTACTTTGCTAAATATGATGTTAAATGTGGCTTTTGGTGGAGAAGGAGTAGGGCTTATGAATATGATTATTTATGTGCTTTTAACCGTGTTTATTTGTGCATTGATGATAGGCAGAACTCCAGAATTCTTGGGTAAAAAAATAGAAAGCGCACAAATGAAGCTTATAGCTTTGGTAATTCTTATCCATCCTTTATTAATCCTTGTTTTAAGTGCATTAGCTGTTGTTTTTGCAAAAGATAGTATAAGCAATCCTAGCTTCCATGGTTTGGCTCAAATTTTGTATGAATTTAGTTCTTCGGCAGCAAATAATGGTTCAGGACTTGAAGGTTTAAAAGATGATAATTTGTTTTGGAATTTAAGTACAGCTTTTGCTATGTTTTGTGGGCGTTATTTGGTTTTAATAGCTCAGCTTGCTATAGCTGGATCGCTTTTGGCTAAAAATACACAAGAAAATACTGCAAATTCTTTAAAAACGGATAATTTAACTTTTATGTTTGTGCTTGTTTGTATTATATATATTTTTGCTGCACTTACTTTTTTTCCAGTGCTTACTTTATCAAGCGTTGCAGAATATTTATCTTTATGGCATTAAGGAGAGTCAATGTCTAAAAAACAAAATAAACTCATTACAAAAGAAATTTTAAATAATGCCATAAAAGGAGCATTTTTAAAATTTGATCCACGCTTTATGGTAAAAAATCCTGTTATGTTTATGGTGGAAGTTGGATTGATTCTTACTTTGATTTTAAGTATTTTTCCTACTTTGTTTAATGGAAATTCTGATGAAAGAATTTATAACATCTTAATCACTTTTATTTTATTTATAACCTTGCTTTTTGCAAATTTTGCAGAAAGTATTGCAGAAGGAAGGGGTAAAGCCCAAGCAGCTACCTTAAGACAAAGCAAAAAGGATTCTAAAGCTAGACGCATAAAAAGTGATGGCAGTGAAGAAATGCTTAATTCTAGCGAGTTAAAAATAGGTGATATAGTTTTAGTTAAAGCAGGTGAACTTATACCTAATGATGGAGAAATTATAGAAGGTGCTGCAAGTGTTGATGAATCAGCTATTACAGGTGAAAGTGCTCCTGTTATGCGTGAAGTGGGCGGTGATTTTTCTTCTGTTACAGGTGGGACTACGGTTTTAACTGATTTTTTAAAGATTAAAATTTTAGTTGGAGCTGGGGAAAGTTTTTTAGATAAAATGATCAATCTTGTAGAAGGTGCTGCGCGTCAAAAAACTCCAAATGAAATTGCTCTTAATACTCTTTTAATTGTTCTTAGTTTGAGTTTTTTGGTGGTGGTTGTAAGTTTATATCCTTTTATGCAATTTTTAGGCGTGAGTTTGCCTATTTCGTGGTTAGTAGCATTGCTTGTATGTCTTATTCCTACAACTATAGGGGGGCTTTTATCAGCTATAGGAATAGCAGGTATGGACAGGGTAACGCGTTTTAATGTGATCGCACTTTCAGGCAAGGCTGTTGAAAGTTGTGGTGATGTTGATACTATGATTTTGGATAAAACAGGAACGATTACTTTTGGAAACCGTTTGGCAAATGAATTTTATGAAGTCCAAGGTATAAGTAAAGAAGAAATGATTAAAGCTTGTGTTTTATCCTCTTTAAAAGATGAAACTCCAGAAGGTAAAAGCATAGTTGCATTGGCTCAAAAAATGGGTTATGAATTAGAAGGTAATGATATTAAAGAATTTATCGAATTTAGCGCTCAAAATAGAATGAGTGGTGTGGATTTACAAGATAATACAAAAATTCGCAAAGGTGCTTTTGATGCTATAAGAGCTTATATAAGCGAAATGAATGGAAAAATTCCTAGCGATTTAGAAACTAAGGTAATGGAAATTTCAAATCTTGGTGGTACTCCTTTGGTAGTGTGTAAAAATGAAAAAATTTTAGGAGTAATTTATCTAAAGGATACAGTAAAACCAGGACTTAAAGAGCGCTTTGATGAGCTTAGAAAAATGGGCATAAAAACTTTAATGTGTACTGGAGACAATCCTTTAACAGCAGCTACTATAGCCAAAGAAGCAGGTCTTGATGGATTTATAGCAGAATGCAAGCCTGAAGATAAAATAGAAGCCATTAAAAAAGAACAAGCCCAAGGTAAGATAGTAGCCATGACAGGAGATGGAACCAATGATGCTCCAGCTCTTGCACAAGCTGATGTAGGTATAGCTATGAACTCAGGAACTCAAGCGGCCAAAGAAGCAGCTAATATGATAGATCTTGATTCTAATCCTACTAAAATTTTAGAAGTGGTTGAAATAGGAAAAGGTTTGCTTATTACTAGAGGTAGTCTTACAACTTTTAGTATGGCAAATGATATTGCTAAGTATTTTGCTATTTTACCTGCTATGTTTAGTGTGGTTTTACCTCAAATGCAAATTTTAAACATTATGCATTTGGCTACTCCGCAAAGCGCTATTTTATCAGCACTTATTTTTAATGCTATTATTATACCTTTGCTCATACCTATTGCTATGCGTGGAGTTAAATTTAAGCCTATGAAAAGTGAGCATTTGCTTTTAAGAAATTTGAGTATTTATGGTTTAGGTGGTATGATAGCACCTTTTATAGGGATAAAAATAATTGATATTCCTACAGCTTGGATACTTAGAATTTTAGGAGTGTGATATGCTTAGAACTTTGCTTAGTTTTTTTGTGGTAATGCTAATATTGTGTACCCTTGTTTATCCTTTTGCTTTAAATACAGTTGCAAAATTTATTTTTCCTTATCAATCAAGTGGAAGTTTAGTGGATAAAGAAGGTCGTCCGACTTTGGATATAAGCAAAGCGGTAGGTTCAAAGCTTTTGGGTCAAGATTTTAATAAGCCTTATTTTCTACATTCAAGAGCATCTGTATCAAATTACAATACAAGTGATACAAATGAAAGCAGTGTAAGTTCAGGTGGATTTAATTATGCTATGTCAAATCCTGCTTTAAAAGAGCGTGTGCAAAAAGATTTGCAAAAATTTTTAGATGAAAATCCGCAAATTACAAAAGAACAAATTCCTTTGGATTTGTTAAGTGCTTCAGGATCAGGACTTGATCCTCATATCAGTCTTCAAGCAGCCCTAGTGCAAATTCCTAGGATAAGTCAATCTTCAAAAATTACCAAAGAAGAACTAGAAAAAATCATTCAAGAAAATACCGAGTCTAAATTTTTAGGGATTTTTGGGGAAGAAAAGGTTAATGTTTTAGCTGTTAATATAGCTATTGCTAAAGCCATGAAAAAAGAATAAACATGCAAAGACAAAGTCCTGAACAAATTCTTAAAAAACTTGAGGTTAAAGCCAAGGAAGAAGAAAAAAACAAACTTGCAAAATTAAAAATCTTCTTAGGTTATGCTGCAGGTTCTGGAAAAACTTATGCTATGTTAAGTGAAGCTAGAACTTTAAGGGATAATGGAGTTGATGTTGTTTTAGGCTATATAGAGCCTCACGATAGACCTGAAACAATGGCTTTAACACAAGGTTTTGAAAGTATAGCTAATCTTGAAATTCCTTATAAAAATATAGTATTAAAAGAATTTGATTTAGACGCTACCCTTAAGAGAAAACCTGCTTTGGTTTTAGTAGATGAGCTTGCACACACTAATGCTAAAGGCTTGCGTAATGAAAAGCGTTTTCAAGATATAGAAGAACTTCTAAAAGCAGGGATTGATGTTTATACTACTTTAAATATACAACATTTAGAAAGTTTAAATGATTTAGTCGCTAATATCAGTAAGATAGAAGTTAAAGAGCGTATTCCTGATCGTATTTTTGATGAGGCTGATCAGGTTGAACTTGTTGATATTGAACCTAATAAGCTTTTAAAAAGAATGCAAGATGGTAAAATTTATAAGGAAAAACAAGCTAAACTAGCACTTGAAAATTTCTTTCGTCAAGAAAGACTTATAGCTTTGCGTGAGATTGCCTTAAGAAGACTTGCTTCAAGAGTGAATTTAAGAGCAAGTGAACAAAGGCTTATTAATGATGATTTAGCTTATCATACTGGAGAGCATATTTTAGTTTGTATTAATGCTTCAAATGCAAAGGTTATTCGTGCAGCTGCAAGACTTGCTTTAGCTTTTCATGCTAAATTGAGTGCGCTTTATATAAAAAATCCCAATATTAAAGAAGAAAAAGCCTTAGAAGAAAATATAGAACTAGCTAAAAGTTTTGATGCTGAAATCATTAGCGTATATGATGATGATATAGCAAGACAAATTGCAGAGTATTCAAGCCTTAGCAATGTTTCTAAAATTGTTTTAGGTAAAAATAAAGATAAAAAAAAGTTTAAAGAAGAGATTTTTGAAGCTGTTGCTAAAAAAGCACCTAATATTGATTTATATCTTGTTAATGAAAATCAAATTTCTACTCCTAAAATACGAAGTAAAAAAGGTTTTGATTTTTTAGGTTTTTTAAAAATCACAGGAGTTTTGCTTTTAGCAACTTTTATAGCTTTTGTATTTCATAAATTTAATACTCAGCCAAGTAATATAGTTATGATTTTTATTTTAGCAGTTTTTGCTTCTTCTTTTATTTCTGATAATAAAATTTTCGCCTTTTATTCTTCTTTGGTAAGTGTTTTGATTTATAATTTTTTCTTTTTAGAACCTATTTTTAGTCTTAAAGTTCATGATAGTGGAAATATTATTACTTTTACAACTATGTTTATAGTTGGATTTTTAACAGCTGTTTTTACTAGAAGATTAAAATTGCAATCTAAAGAACTCACTAAAAGAGCTTATAGAACGGCTATTTTGCTTGAAAATAGTGAAAAGTTAGCAAGAGTGAAAAGCAAACAAGAGCTTTGGGAACAACTTGGAAATCAAGCTTTAAAATTATTAAATTTACCTATTATTATTTATCCTATAAATAAAAACAATATTTTATCGAAACCTTTGTTGTTTTTTAACGATGATAAGCAAATGTTAAAAAATTGTTTTAGTGCTGATGAGATTGCTATTGCTCAATGGGTTGCAACAAATAAAGAAAGAGCAGGTGTTTGTACAAATACCCTGCCTAATGCTAATGCTATGTATTTACCTATAGAAGATGGGGAAAAAACTAAAGGGGTTATAGGTATAGTTTTAAAAGAAAAACGTCCCTTGCAAGACTTTCAGTATGAAATTTTAAGTGCTTTACTTAATGAGGCAGGAGTTAGAACAAGGGATATATTTTTATTATAAATCCCTTAATTTATTAATCTCATCTCTAATTGCGGCAGCTTTTTCAAACTCAAGTGCTTTGGCTGCTTCAAGCATTTGCTTTCTTAACTCTTTGACAAGCTTTGCTCTTTCGCTAGCAGGCATTTTTTCTAGTTTTTTACCTTTGCAATAAATTTCGCCTAAATCCTCTTCATTTTTTAAACTCTCTTCAATATGGCGTTTGACTGAAGTTGGTGTGATATTGTATTTTTTATTATAAGCCATTTGAAGTTTGCGGCGTTCATTGGTGGTATCCATAGCTTCTTGCATGGATTTTGTGATTTTTTTGCAAAAAAGCAAAACCTTACCATTGACATTTCTAGCTGCTCTTCCCATGGTTTGGATTAAACTTGTAGTACTTCTTAAAAAGCCTTCCTTATCTGCATCCATAATGGCAATGAGTGAAACTTCAGGTAGGTCTAGTCCTTCTCTAAGTAAGTTAATGCCAATTAGCATATCAAAAGCACCACTTCTTAAACCTCTTATGATTTCATTGCGTTCTATAGCATCGATATCTGAGTGCATGTATTTGACTTTTATACCAAGCTCTAAATAATACCTTGTAAGCTCTTCAGCGAGTTTTTTAGTTAGCACGGTTACTAAAACCCGTTCGTTTCTTTGTATGACTTTTTTAGCCTCATCAAATAAAATTTCAACCTGATTATCGCTATCTTTTAACTCTATTAAAGGATCAAGCAGTCCCGTAGGACGCATGATTTGATGAAAGATATTTTCTTTGCTAAGTTCAAGTTCTAAAGGTGCAGGTGTAGCTGAAACAAAAAGAAATTGACAATTTTTATGGATAAATTCATCAAACATTAAAGGACGGTTATCCAAGGCTGAAGGCAAACGAAAACCATAATCCACCAAGGTTTGTTTTCTGCTTCTATCTCCTGCAAACATACCACGAAATTGAGGTAAAGATACATGACTTTCATCGACTATGACAAGAAATTTTCTATCTTTAATCGCAAAATAATCAAAAAGCGTATAAGGAGTATCACCTTCTTTAAGTCCTGTTAAATGCCTTGCATAGTTTTCAACTCCTTTACACATTCCTGTGCTTGTAAGCATTTCAAGATCAAATTCAACCCTTTGTTTAAGGCGTTGATATTCTACGAGTTTATTTTCATGTTCAAAATAAGCAAGGCGTTCGTTAAGTTCTGCTTTGATATCTTTTATCGCTTGTTTTAATCTTGTTTCGCCCACGCTAAACTGGCTTGTAGGATAGAGTATAAAGCGTTTTAAATCTTTGCCTTTTTTATTTTCTAAAACATTGTAATGATACATAGCATCAAGCTCATCGCCAAAAAATTCAAGTCTTACCACTTCATCTTCATAATAAGCTGGATAAATGTCTATAATATCTCCTTGAACTCTAAAATCCGCACGATCAAAAAAATTATCATTTCTTTTATAACCCATATCTACAAGTTTTTTTAAAAGTTCTTTTTGTGAAATTTGCATACCTAGTTCAAAGATTAAAACCATGCCTATGTATTCATTTGGATTACCAAGTCCATAATTTGCTGAAACACTAGCTATGCAAACTACATCTTCATAACTTAAAAGTGAAGCAGTAGCACTCAGTCTTAAACGCTCTAAGTCTTCATTAGTCGAGCTGTCTTTTTCTATGAAAACATCAGTGCGTGGGATATAGGCTTCAGGTTGATAATAATCATAATAAGATATAAAATATTCCACATGATTTTTAGAAAAAAAGCCTTTAAATTCGCTATAAAGTTGAGCGCAAAGGCTTTTGTTGTGACTCATGATAAGAGTAGGTATATTAAGTTCTTTAATGACATTTGCCATGGTAAAGGTTTTTCCACTTCCTGTAACGCCTAGTAAAGTTTGATATTTGTTGCCTTTTTTTATACTTTTTACTATGCCTTTTATGGCTTCTTGTTGATCGGGACTGGGTTTAAATTCGCTGGTAAGTTCTAACATTTTTCTACTTTATTTTTATTTTTGAAAAAATTTTAAAAGAAAATGCTTTAATTAAAAATTAATTGACAATAAAAACCTAAATTTAAATTTTTTTCTGCTACAATATCAAATAATATTTTCCATAAATTACAAATTTCTTAAGAAGGCAAAAATATGTTTGATGAAAAAATAATCAATACTATGACAGATAAAGTAAATGAATTAATTGAAAAGTATAACGAAGTTTGCGAAGCCAATGAGGCTTTAAGAAATGAGCTTGTAAGCGTTAAAGCACAAAATGAAGCGAAAAGTAATCAAATCATGCGTTTAGAAGAAGAACTTAAATCTCGCAATATAGAAAGCGAAGATATTTATAAGAAAATAGAGGCTGTTCTTGGCAGATAATCTAAAACAAGTCATTGTTAATGTCAATGCAAAAGATTTCATTGTTAAGTGCAGTGAAGAATTTGCAAATTTTTTAGAAGATGATATCGCTTTGATTTCTGGCGGTACTAAAAAAATAGAACTTAAACGCTTTGTAGATGCGTTTGTTAAAAAGAGTTATGAAAATTATATTTTAGAAAGAGAACTTAAGAAACTAATAAAAGCAATCAATGAAGAACTCCCGACAAAATGAATAAAGCTTTTACTCTGCTTGAGCTTGTTTTTGTGATTTTGATTTTGGGAATTTTATCAAGCTTATCTTTATCTTTTATCAATACTACAAAAGATGAGGTTAAAATTTTAAAATTAAAAATGGACTATGAAATGCTAAGCTCAGCTCTTGCTTTAATGCGTAGTCAAATGAGACTTAAAAATTTAAATTTTCCAGAAATTTTAGATAATGCGCAAAACAATCAAGCCAAAGAAAAACTCTTTTATTGTTTAAATGATTGTGATTATTCTTTGCTTGATACACCTATTTATTCTGATTTTAAATCTTGGATAAAAATAGGTAAAAATCACTATAGATTTGCATTAAACGCCAAAGAGATGGTTGAATTTATTTATGATTCTAAAGAAGGCTTGTTAAAGTGTATAGGAAGTTCTAGATGCAAAGATCTGATATAAGATATTATGAACTTGCAATTTGTGGTTTGTATTTGGATAATTTAACTTTTCATAGTTTTGATGAAATCAAACCTTTAACACAAGTATTAGTGGATTTAAAAACTAAAAAAAACCTTAAAGCTATCGTGCTTAAAGAATGTCAAAAACCTGATTTTAAAACCGTAGAAATTAAAGAAATTACAAAGTATTTTTTAACTCCTTTGCAATTTGAATTGGCAAATTTTATTGTTTATTATTATGCTTCAAAACTTGGTTTTGTTTTGGGCTTTTTTGAAACCAGTCCTAAATATGAATGTCAAAAAATGTTTTTTAAAGATACCCCTAAACTAAGCAATCAACAACAAAATGCCTTAAGTTTTCTTCAAAAAGAAAATAATTCCTTACTTTTTGCTGATACAGGTAGTGGCAAGACTGAAATTTATATTTCTTTGATAAAAGAGTGTTTAGAACAGGGTAAGCAAGCTTTACTTTTAATGCCAGAAATCGCACTTACTCCACAAATGAAAAAGCGTTTAGAAGTGTATTTTAAGGATAATTTTTTCCTGTGGCATTCTAAAATTTCAAAGAAAAAAAAGCAAGAATATTTAGAGCGTTTTTGCAAGGGAGAAGTACTTTTAGTAGCGGGTGCAAGATCGGCTTTGTTTTTGCCTTTTAGAAATTTAGGACTTATTGTAGTAGATGAAGAACATGATAATTCTTATAAGGCTTCTAATCAGCCTTTTATCAATGCAAGAGATTTAGCGCTTTTTTTGGGTCAAAAAAATAATATTAAAGTGGTTTTAGGTTCTGCAACCCCATCTTTGACGAGTTTTTACAAACAAAAAAGTTTTAGACTAAAAGGAACTTTTTTTGAGAGCAAAAAACATTTTTTATATGATGAAAATGAGCTTGGTATAACGCCTATGCTTTTAAGCGAATTAGAAAAAAGTTTAAAACATCAAAAACAAGCTATAGTGTTTTTACCTACAAGGGCTAATTTTAGGCAAATCATTTGCAAGGATTGCGGAGAAACGATAAAATGTCCTTTTTGTTCTATCGCCATGAGTATGCATAAAAAGAAAAATGTTTTAAAATGTCATTATTGTAATTATACTTCTTTAATAGAGCAAAATTGTCCAAGTTGCAAAGGAGAAATATTAGAAGCTAGAAAAATGGGGACTGCTGAACTTTTAGAGCTTTTGCAAAATGCTTTGCCTTTAGCAAAAATAGCAAAATTTGATAGCGATGAAATCACAAGCGTTAAAAAGCTTAATACTATTTTAAAAGACTTTAATGAAAATAAGATCGATATACTTATTGGCACCTCTATGCTTGCTAAAGGGCATGATTATCATAGCGTGGATTTGAGTGTGATTTTAGGGCTTGATGAGTATTTGTTGCGTCCTAGTTTTAGAGCGAGTGAAGAAACTTTAGCTTTAGCTATGCAAGTTGCTGGTAGGGCAGGGCGTAAAGGCGAAGCAAGAGTGCTTTTACAAACAAAAAATAGAGCTTTTTTTGAAAGGTATATAGAGGATTATGATGCTTTTTTAAAAGATGAGTTAGAAAATAGAAAAGATCTTTATCCTCCATTTAAACGCCTTTTAAGAGTTCTTATGGAAGATAAAGATCAAAAAAATGCACAAAAACTTTGTGAAAAACTTGCCTATCAATTTAAAAATATCAAACAAGTAGAATTAGTAGGCTATGGAATTTGTGGAGTTGAAATGCTGCATGGAAAATATCGTTTTTATTTATTACTTAGAAGTGAAAATTATAAAGCTTTAGTGGCAATTGAAAATTATATTTTGCAATTTAAAAATGTAAGCGCGGATATTGACCCTATTGATTTTGTGTAAGTGATATAATTATTTGTCTTTATATATTTTTTCAAATTCTTTATAGTATGTCCAAGAGTTGATTATATTGGGAAATTTTTGCTTTAAATGATTTAGATCATTTTCAAAAATATTAAAAAAAGTGTAAACAAGTGATTTATTTTTTATAAAATAATCTATTACATCTTTTTCTTTCATCATTTTTGATTCTGTTTCATCTATGGTTATTTTAATTTGATATAAAAAATCATACAAATAATGTTTAATTGTTGAAAATAAAAGATTGTTTTGTTCTAATTGTTTAAAATCATTTTTATCAATATATACACCCATATCATTACATAGATCGTTTTTTATAATTTCTTGTATTATGTCTATTTTTTCATGATTGATATGTTTTCTGTCTAAAATTATGGGAATGCTAGAAGTTTTATCAATATTGAAATTTTTATTATTTTTAGGAGTATTAAGATAAAAGGTGTTATTAATATCTTTAGAATTTGCATAGAGTGTGATAGGAAAAAGATAGCGAATATAACCTCTAAATTCTTTAATTTTAAATAAATCTAATTTATCTTTATGGGGGGGGGTAAAATTAAAATTTATAGCAAGTAAATTCATGGTATCGAAGGCCTTTGATTGGCGGATTTCTTCCATATCAAGATAGTATACATTGTCTTTGTTAAAATATTTTAATAAATAAGAGATGATAAAAACTCCTTGTTGTAGTTCGTTTATATCGATTTTAATTTTATGATTTTGATGAGTAAGATAGTCAATATAATAACGCCAATCATAAGTTAGATTAAATTCAGAGGGATAGTTTCTTAAAACTTTACTCCAATCTCTTCCCCAGTTATGCTTTAAAATTCCTATTGGATCGCGAACTCCGCAAATAATTTTAGAGTTAAAATCCAATAAAGATAGATATTTATCAAAATAAGGTAGATTAATTTCTGATATATTAATAGCATATTGAGTAATCGTATTGTCATTTAGACACATGTAATTAAGACAATATCTTTCTTTGGCATCAGGCGGTAAAACCCAGGAGGCAAAACAAGTTACATCGCAACATTGATTAAGGTATCTTAAAAATGCTGCTGCTCCAACGCCATGTGGAGAAATATAGATAAATTTATAGTGTTTAGGTAGGGGTAAATTTAAATCCCAAGCTAATTCTGCACAATGTCGACTAGCATCTATTTCTATAAAATTAGGATTGATTAAAGGTGGATAAGGATGTTTTATTGATAAATATCTATTCTTAAATTCGCTAGAATTGAGCCAAGTGCAAATTGTTTCAATATTTTCCAAAACAAAGGTAAAAAATTTTTCATTATTCGAATTTTTTAAAGCTTGTAAAAGAATTTGAGCTAGGGTTGGAGTTAGGTTATTTTTTATATAGAGTAAAAGATTTTGCATATAACCTCTTTTAATTGTATTTAATTTATATATAATTCATAAATATTTAAATATCATGAAATTTAAATATATTATCAAAAATAAACTTTAATTAAAGCAATAAAAAGTTAAAATTTGATATTAAAATTTTTCAAAGAGTGAAGTTATGGAGTATAAAAGATTTAAAACCAGACAAATCAAAGTAGGAAATGTTTTAATAGGCGGTGATGCACCCATTTCAGTTCAATCTATGCTTTTTACTAAGACAAGAGATATAGAAGGTTCTTTAGAGCAAATCAATCGTCTTTATTTTGCAGGAGCAAATATAGTACGTTTGGCGTGCTTGGATATGGCTGATGCAAGGGCTTTAAAAGAGATTAAAACTAAAAGTCCTTTGCCTTTAATCGTAGATATTCATTTTAATCATAATTTGGCTGTATATTGTGCTGAATTTATCGATGGAGTGCGTATAAATCCTGGCAATATAGGCTCTAAAGAAAATATCAAAGAAGTGGTAAAAGCATGTAAAGAACGGGGTATCCCTATACGTATCGGTGTAAATCACGGCTCCATAGAAAAACAATTTAGCGATAAATTTGGCTATGGTGTCGATGCTATGCTAGAAAGTGCGATGTATAATATCAAGCTTTTAGAGGATTTAGACTTTTTTGATATTAAAATTTCCATGAAGACTTCAGATGCTCAAAAAACTATAGAAGCTTATGAGAGATTAAGACCGCTTTGTGATTATCCTTTTCACTTAGGGGTAACTGAAGCAGGAACTAAATTTCATAGCACTGTAAAAAGTTCTATAGCTTTAGGAAATTTACTTCTTAAAGGTATAGGCGATACTATGCGTGTTTCTATGACGGGTGAGCTTGAAGAAGAAATTCGTGTAGCAAGAGCGATTTTGCAAGATAGTGGAGTGCAAAAAAGCGGAGTAAATATCATCTCATGTCCAACTTGCGGTAGGATTCAAAGTGATTTGTTAAGCGCGATTAAAATCATAGAAGAAAAAACCAAGCATATAAAAGAACCTTTAAATATCAGTGTCATGGGTTGTGTGGTAAATGCTTTAGGTGAAGCTAAGGGGGCTGATGTGGCTATAGCCTTTGGGAAAAATCAAGGACTTGTCATAAGACATGGTGAAGTTGTAGCTAAATTAAAAGAAAGTGAACTTGTAGATAGATTTTTAGCTGAAGTTGAAGATGAGGTTAAAAGTAGGACTGTAAAAGAATAAAAGCCAAGAAGCAAGGTTTAACCTTGCTTTTAGAATGGCCATATCGCTTCTATAACTTTGCTACCCCAAGGTTTTCTTGTGCTTCTATCCACTTCACCTTCTGTTTTATAAAGAATTTTAGCATCTGCTATATATTTACTATCTATAGTATTGTCTTGACCGATGTCATAAGGACGAATAACACCGCTTAATTGTATGATTTGTTTCTCTCCATTGATTAAAAGCTCTCTTGAGCCTTCGATAAAATAATTACCATTTGATAAAATTTTAATTACACGCGTTGAAATTGTAGTATTGAAACTTTCATTTCTGCTTTGTGAGCCTGTTCCTGTGTAGTTGTTTGAACTATTGGTTTGAAAGCCTATATTAGAATAAGCGTTGACTTTATTAAGAGCATTAGCTACCACTCCTGAACTTCCTGTTAAAGCACCTCCGCCTAAATTTGAGGTATTAGTTCTACTTGTTGCTTTATTAGCTTGTGTGCTTTGAGTGGTACTTTCTTGTATAACAACTGTAACTAAATCATTTACATTCATAGCTTTTTTATCCGAAAATAAAGGATTATCTCCTTTGCCAAAAAGCGATCCTGGTGCACTTTCTACATTATTACTTTGTTTTGGTGCAAGTTCTTCTACATAAGCAGGTGGTTTCATTGAAATTTGCGGATCAACTGTTGCAGAACAACCAAAAAATGCAAACGGTAACACATAAAATAAAACTTTTTTCATTTTCGTCCTTTAAAATATGAATTTTTATTTTTCTTTGTTAAAATTAGAAAAAGCAAAGAGTGTTCCACATTTATAAATTCAAGGAGAAAATGATGGCAAATCTTTATTTGATGAGATCTAGAAGTGATGAGTTAAATACTATTATTAGTACAAATTTGCTTAAAAATTATAGCAAAATTTACAAAAATATCGCAATTTATTGCCCTGTAATATACATACATCGCGTCCCTGTTTTGCAAGGTTGGTTAGAAGAATTTAATATCAATCAAACTGTAAAAAGCGCTTATGGTTTTACCTTTAGAGAGGCAATGGAGGAATTTAGCAAAGATCCTCATAATTTTTTTAATGTTATTTTAGAAGAATACGAAGAGTTAAAACGCAAATACGATTTTGTGCTTGTAAATAGCTTTTGCGAATTTGGAATACTTGATGGATTTGATCTTAGTATAAAATTGGCTAAAAATCTTAATACCCCTATCGCTGCTATTATTAACGATGAGGATAAACTTATAGCTCAAAAATATTTCGATCATGCCCTAGATGGTCGTAATTATGTTTTGATTAATGAAAATTTTAATTTTGAAGAAGTGCAAAAGCTTGAAGAGTATGATTTTATAACTCCGCATCGTTTTAAATATGAATTGATTAAACAAAGCGTAAAAAATAAAAAAACTGTTGTTTTGCCAGAAAGTAATGATGAGAGAATTTTAAAAGCTGCTGAAATTTTATTAAAAAGTAAAGTTGTTGATCTTATTTTATTGGGTGATGAGGAAAAAATCAAACAAGATGCTGCTAGATTAAGTCTTGATTTAAGTACTATACAAATTATGAATCCGCTCAATTCAGAATATAATCAAGAATTTACTTCCATTCTTTATGAGGCAAGAAAATCTAAAGGAATGAGTTTAGAAGAGGCTAAGATGCTAGTTCAGGATAAAACTTATTTTGGAACTTTGCTTATACATACTGGAAAAGCTGATGCTATGGTTAGTGGAGCATCAACTACTACAGCTGAAACGATTCGCCCTGCATTGCAGCTTATTAAAACCAAAGAAGGTATTAGTTCTGTTTCGGGAATTTTCTTTATGGGGCTTGAAGATCAAGTTTTAGCTTTTGCTGATTGTGCTGTAAACCCAAGTCCAACTGCTGAACAGCTTGCAACTAGTGCTTATGTAAGTGCTATGACTGCTAAATCTTTTGGACTTGAACCAAGAATAGCTTTGCTTTCTTATTCTAGTGGTGATAGCGGTAAAGGGGAAAGTGTAGATCTTGTAAAAGAAGCATTAAAGATTGCTAAAGAAAAATACCCTGAGTTAAATATAGATGGTCCTATGCAGTTTGATTGCGCTTATGATCCAAAGACTGCAGCAAAGAAAATGCCAAATTCTAAGATAGCAGGCCATGCAAATGTGTATATTTTTCCTGATCTTAATGCAGCAAATATTTGTTACAAAGCAGTTCAAAGAACTGCTAATGCTTTAGCAATCGGTCCTATTTTGCAAGGTCTTAAAAAACCTGTTAATGATTTAAGTCGTGGATGTTTGGTAGATGATATTGTAGATACTGTTATTTTAAGTGCTATACAAGCTCAATAGAAAGGAATAATAAATGAAAATTTTAGTTTTAAATTCGGGTTCTTCATCGATTAAATTTAAATTTTTTGATAATAAAGTCGTTAAAGCGAGTGGCTTAGTAGAGAAAATCGGAGAGCAAAATTCAAAAGTTATATTAAAAAATGTTTTAAATAATGAAAGTTTTGAAAGAGAATTAACGATAAATAATCACGAAGAAGGACTTAGTATAGTCAATGAGCTTTTTAAAGAATCAGGAATTTTAGCAGATTTAAATGCTCTTGATGGCTGCGGTCATCGTATAGTTCACGGGGGAAGAAATTTAAGTGAGCATTGTTTAGTAGATGACTATGTTCTTAAAGAGATAGATAGGGTTAGTATTTTTGCTCCTTTGCATAATCCTGCCCATTTAGCAGGTATAAAAACAATGATTAAAGCTGCACCTAGTGTTGCAAATGTGGCTATTTTCGATACAGCTTTTCATCGCACTATGCCTGATTTTGCTTATATGTATGCTTTGCCTTATGATTTTTATGATAAGCATAATATTAGAAGATATGGTTTTCATGGGACTTCTCATGCTTTTGTTAGTTCTAGAGCGGCAAGTTTGCTTGAAAAAGATAAAAGTGAACTAAATGTTATCTCTGCTCATCTTGGAAATGGTGCAAGTGTATGTGCCATAGAAAAAGGTAAGAGTGTAGATACTTCTATGGGATTTACTCCGCTTGAGGGGCTTGTTATGGGAACGCGTTGTGGAGATTTAGATCCTGCTATTTTACCTTTTATTAGTCATCTTAAGGGTTTAACTATAGAAGAAATAGATACACTGATGAATAAAAAAAGTGGAGTATATGGAATTTGCGGTTATAATGATTTTAGAGATATAGAAAGAGAGATAGAACAAGGTAATGATAAAGCACGCTTGGCTCTTGATATGTTTTGTTATCGTCTTGTTAAATATATAGGATCCTACTTTGCTGTGTTGCCAAAAACCGATGCTATTATTTTTACAGGTGGCATAGGAGAAAATGATAGTTTGGTTCGACAAAAAGTATGTGAGAGATTAGCTCATCTTGGTATCGAGTTAGATTTTGAACTTAACAAACAAAGGATTTCGGGCGAAAGAATGATAAATCATGCAAATTCTAAAGTTAAAGTGCTTGTTATTCCTACAGATGAAGAATTAGAAATCGCTAGAATCACAGAAGAATTAATAAGCAATTGAAAGAGGATTATATTTAGTAAAAATTAATTTTGTTTAGATAAAATTTTAATTAAAAAATAAAGCGTGGATTATGAAAAAATTTAAAGAATTTAGCCTTCGTTTTTTATTTAAAGTATCAGAACAACCTGTTTTAGTGAAGGATTTATTAGAGGCAAATGCACTTTTTAATGACGGTATGCTTGTAGATCCTTCTAAGCTAAATTTTAATTTCAAAATTTTAAATTCTTACATTTATTTTGGTGTTTTTTGTGCTGTGGTTTTGTTGCCGTTGCTTTTAATTACTCATTATTTTTTAACAAAACTTGACTTTCATATAAGCATAGTGAGTGCTGTTATGGTTACTGCTTGTGTATTTATAGGATATGATATTTTTAAAGTTTATACTCGCAAAATAATCTCAAAAAAAATAATACAAAAAGCTTGGGCTTTGCATTTCCCTTATTTTGCTTATGAAAAATACTCTATAATGGCAGGTGAAATTTATAAGGAAGCCTTAAAAGAAGAAATTCCAAAAGCAAATTTAGAGCAGTATGTTTTAGATAAGATTATTCATTCTAAATAATCTAAAATTTGATTTTGGAATCGCATATTTTCAAGTCTTCTTTTTAAGTCTTTATTTTCTTCGTTTAAAACACTTTCTTCTGTTCTTAATGTAGCAATTTCTCTACTAAGATAATAAATTTGATTTCTAATATAAATTTGTGGAGCAAATAAAAATAACGCAAAACTAACAAGCAAAGCCGCAAAAAGAAGATGATTGAAATTTAGGTTTCTATCTTCTTTGGTGGCATTAGAGAAGCCTTCTAGTAAAACATTTTTTGCCTTTTGAGCATCTTCATCATTTTGTTGTTTTTCTTGAGCTTGATTAGATGGTTTTGGAAGTTCTTGTTTATTTTCTTGTGGTGTTATTTTTTTTTGTAAATTTTCCAAACTTTGTTTAATATCGGGTTGTTTTTTAATATCAGGTCGTTTTTCTATAGTTTGGGAATTTTGTATTTTAGGTTCAGTTTTTTGAATTTTTTCTATAGATTTTATAGATTCTTTTTTTTCTTTTTTATCTTGGATAGGATTTTGATCATTTTTTGTTTGAAATTTTGGTTTGGTTTGAATATTTTTTATTTCGTTTGTTTTTTTTCTTCCAAATGAAAAAATTTTTTTAGTTTTTTTATTTTCTTCTTTTTTCCTTTCTTTCATTTTGGAAAAAATTTTTTTAGCAAGAGATTGCTTTTCTTCTAATTTAACATTGATCAGATCTTCTTTTAAATATATATTTGATTTTTTAGTATGTTTTGACTCATACTCTTCATCGAGTTCTTCTAAGAATTTATTAGGAGTCTTTTTTTTAAAACGACGTCTTAAAATATCATCGCTAGAAATTTCATCTCTTAAATCATCATCAAGCGGTTTGCCTTGATTTATGGCGCGAGAAAATTTCAGCATTTTTTGGCGTATGTTTTGGCGTTCTTTTATAAAATCATCTTCTAGCATTATTTATTGTCCAAATTATTAAAATAAAAAGCCCGCATTTTAGCACAACTAGAGCGAGAATTTTTTAAAAGTTCTTCCTTGCTTGCACTTATAGCTTTTTTGGTTATTATTTGCCCTAGGCTATGGTTATTTCCACATTCGCAACGCATTATTTTTTCATCACAAATGCAGTTTTTTGACCATTTTTTGAAAAAATTTTTTACTATTCTATCTTCCAAAGAATGAAAACTAATGATTGCTAAAATGCAACTTTTTGGTTTTAAATTTTCTAAATGCCCAAGAAAATCTTTAAGCACTTTAAGTTCTTGATTTACTTCTATTCTAATGGCTTGAAATGCTAAAGTGGCTTTGGAAATTTTTCTATGATTTTGTTTGCCTTTTCCTATGATTTGATAAAGTTCCTTGGCGCTTTTGATTGGATTTTTACTTCTTTCTAGGCAAATTTTTTCAGCAATAAAATGTGCATCGTGCAATTCTCCATAATCTTTAAAAATGGAAGTTAATTGCTCTTTTGTATAAGTATTAATAATCTCATAAGCCGATATTTTGGAGTTTTGATTCATTCTCATATCCAAAAAGTCAGAATTTACACTAAAACCTCTTTCGTTATTATCAAGTTGAAATGAAGAAATTCCAATGTCTGCTAAAATACCTCTTAATTCTTCTTTATGTGAAATTTTTTCTAAAACTTCACTAAAATTACTTTGTATAAAAGTTATCCTATTGTGAAAATCTTTAAGACGTTTTTTAGAAAATTCTAAAGCTTGTTGATCTTGATCACAAGCAATGAATTTAAGATCAGGATGATTTTTAAGCAAAGCTTCACTATGTCCGCCAAATCCTAAAGTGCAGTCTAAAAAATAACCTGTTTTAAGATTTTTAAAAATCTCTTGAACTTCATTAAGCAAAACTGGGATATGAGGAATTTCCAAAATCAATCCTAATAAATTTTTATAAACTATAATTATAACTAAATTTCATTGTAAAAATCATAAAATTTAAAGAACAAATATTTTTTGGTAAAAATTTTATAATTAAACTCCACTTAAACACTTCTACGATACAATATCTAGTTTAAATTTAATCAAGGAATGATATGCTTACTTGGATGCAACATCACAAAAAATATCTTGTTGTTACTATATGGGTTAGTACTATAGCTTTTGTTGGCGCCGGCTTTTTAGGTTGGGGTGCTTATGATTTTAATCTCAATAGAAGTTCGAGTGTTGCAACCGTAGGAAATGAAAAGATAGGTTTTAGCGAATTTGATACTAGATATAGACAAATTTTAAGTTATTATAATCAAATTAGCAATGGTGCTTTAACTCCAGAAAATGCTGAGCAACTAGGCATTAAAAATATAGCTTTAAGCTCTCTTGTTGAAGATAAGCTTTTGTTAAATTTTGCTAAAGATTTGGGTGTTGGCGTAAACGAGAATGAAATTTTACAAAAACTTGCAAATACTAGAGAATTTCAAGATCCTACAGGGGATTTTAACAAAACAATTTATTATGAACTTTTAAATGCCAATAATTTAACTCCAAAAGATTATGAAACACAACTTGCAAATGAAGTAATTACCGATAAACTTAATCAAATTTTTAATATTCCTAGCAAAGATGAAGAATTAAAAATGTTAGCTTCTAGTTATTTCATGCAAGATGCTTTAAGTATTGCAAAAATTGATTATGACAAAAAAAATATTAAGATTAATGAAGAGGATTTAAAAAAGCTTTGGAATGAACATAAAGAAGATTATAAAACTAAAAAAATATATGAAATTTCAACTTATTTTTTGCCAGTTAGCAATGAGAAAATTGACGACAAAGAATTAGAAAAATTTTATAATCAAGATGAAAATAAACTAAAATATAAAGATTTTGCAGGTAAAGTGATGGATTTTCAGTCTGCTAAAAATGAAGTTGCTAAAGATTATGCTTTAATGCAACTAAAGAATGTGGCTAATGCTAAATTTTTAGATTTAAAAAATGGGAAAGATAATTTTCAAAAAGATCAAAATATTAGTGAATCTGATGTTTATTATCCAATTGATCTTTTGAATAAAGCTAAAAATGGAGATGTTTTACGACCAGCACCTTATAATAGCGGATATATCATAGTTAAACTAAATAAAGTAGATCCTATAAGAAATAAAACTTTTGAAGAAGCTAGAGAAGAAGTTTTACCTATGTATTTAAGCGAACAAGCTAGAAAAAATTTAGAAGAAAAAGCTAAAAATAGTTTAGTAAATTTTAAAGGCGATGATATAGGCTTTGTAAGTCGAGATAGTTCTCGCGAGAGTGTAAAGCTTAGTGATAAGATATTAAATGACTCTGAATTTGCTTATTTTTTAATGAATGTATTTAATACCGATAAAAATAGTTCTTATGTGATTATTAATGATAATAAAGCAATATTATATAAAATAAATAAACAAAAATTAGATATGAACTCCGATAAATTTGAACAATACAAAACTATGCTTAAGCAAAATTTGCAAAATTTAAAAGCAAATGAGCTTAAGCAAGAACTTGTTGATGAACTTAAAAAGATATATCCGATAAAAATTTATTATAAAGGGAATTGATTTTGAATATATTAGGAATTGACTTAGGCTCAACCCAGACTTGTGCCATTATTGCTCAAAAAGATGAAGATGGATTAAAAATTATTGGTTTTTCCAAGTCGAAAACCAACGGGGTTAAAAAAGGTGCCATTACCAATATAGAGCTTGCTTCTAAATCTATTGAAGAAGCTGTTAGAAGTGCTGAGATGATGAGTGGAGTTCATTATGATAAGGTTGTGGTGTCTATATCAGGTGCTTATACTAAAAGCGTTGATAGCATAGGTGTTGTTAATATTCCAAATCATGAAATAGGCATTAAAGAAATTCATCGTGCTGTAAGTACAGCTAAGCATACTGCCAATCTACCAAGTGGTTATGAAATTATCCATGTTTTGCCTTATAATTTTAAGGTTAATGATCTTGAACATGTTGATGATCCTTTGGGAATGAGCGGCAATCGTTTAGAAGTTTCAACCCATATAGTGATTTCACAAGAATCTCATATTAAAAATCTTAAGAAAGCAGTTGAATTAGCTGATTTAAGAGTGGATAATATAGTTCTTTCAGGATATGCTTCAGCTATAGCTTGTTTAGATGATAGTGAAAAGGAATTAGGTGCTGTTTTGATTGATATGGGTGGAGCGATTTGTGATATGGTTGTTCATACTGGAAATTCAATTAGATATAATGATTGTTTGCAAATTGGCTCGATTAATATTACCCAAGATTTATCAATGGCATTGCATACACCTTTAAAAGAAGCAGAAAAAATCAAGCTTAATTATGCAGCTCTTTCACAACAGCCTAATACCCTTATACAAATTCCTTCAATGGGTGATGAAAGAAAGGTTAATGAAGTTTCTTTGGATATTATTTCAAACGTAATTTATGCAAGAGCGGAAGAAACTTTGATGATTTTGGCAAAAATCTTAAGTGATAATCGTTATGCCAATGCTATAGGCGGTGGAGTTGTTTTAACAGGTGGAATGACTAAGTTAGCAGGTATTGATGAGCTAGCTCCTGCAACATTTGATAATCGCTCAGTTAGACTAGCTACTGCAAGAAAAGATTTGATTACTGGTTTTAGTGAAATTTTTAATGATCCTGAAAATACTTGTGCTATAGGACTTTGTTTATATGGAGCGGGGTATTTTACGCCTTATGAACTTGATTCTAATGAAAAATTAAGATATAAAGGGGAAATTGAAAATTTTAATCGTCAAATTAAACAAGATATTGTTTTGCAAAAAGATGCAGAAAGTGAAATAAAATCTGATTTTTTTGATGAAAATTTGCAAGAAAATGATACAATTGCAATACAAGAACAATTAGATTTTAAAGAGCCAAAAGAAAAAAAACCTAGCGTTTTTTCAAATATCTGGCATAAAATTATGAATCAATTTTAACAAGGAGAAATTTTTATGAGTGAATTTTTAGTAGAAGAAATGCAACATAATAAAGGTGCAAAAATTAAGGTTATAGGCTGCGGTGGCGGTGGCGGTAATATGATCAACCATATGGTTAAAATGGGATTAAATGATCTTGATTTAATTGCAGCAAATACTGATGCACAAGCTATTTCAATTTCATTAGCAAAAACTAAAATTCAACTTGGCGAGAAAAAAACTAAAGGTTTAGGTGCTGGTATGCTTCCTGAAGTAGGTGCAGAAAGTGCTAGAGAAAGTTTTGAAGAAATAAAAGCAAGTCTTAGTCAAAGTGATATTGTATTTATTGCTTCAGGTTTTGGTGGAGGTACTGGAACGGGTGCCACTCCAGTTATTGCACAAGCAGCTAAAGAGATTGGAGCTTTAACTGTTTCTGTTGTAACTATGCCTTTTGCATTCGAAGGAAAACAAAGAAAAAAACTTGCTGAAAGCGGTCTCCTTGAGCTTAAAAAAGAAAGTGATTCTATTCTTGTAATTCAAAATGAAAAATTATTGAGCATTATTGATAAAAAAGCAGGCATTAAAGATGCTTTTAGATTGGTTGATGATATTTTAGCTCGTGCTGTAAAAGGTATGGTGTCTATCTTGCTTGATAATGGAGATATTAATGTTGACTTTGCAGATGTAAGAACCATCATGAGTCATCGCGGACTCGCACTTATGGGCGTTGGTAGTGCTAGTGGTGAAAATGCTATAGAAGAGGCTCTTTCAAACGCTATAGAATCTCCTTTGCTTGATGGAATGGATATTAAAGGTGCCAAGGGAGTTATTTTACATTTTAAAACAAGTTCTAATTGCTCTTTGTTTGAAATTTCAGCAGCAGCAAATAGTATACAAGAAATTGTTGATGAAAATGCTAAGATTATTTTTGGTTCTACCACAGATGATAGTATGGAAGATAGAGTTGAAGTGACTATTATTGCGACAGGGTTTGAAGACAAAGATACAGTAGCTAAAAAATCTACCGAAGAAGCTCAAGCTTCTAAGAAAAATCCTTATTTAAGTCTTAAAAAGGTAAGCGGTGGTTACGATGAAGAGATAATGGCGCAAATTGAAACACCGACTTTCTTGCGTCGTCAAATGGATTAAAATTGATTTTAAAGCAAGATTGAGTCAAATCTTGCTTTTTATAGTTTAAAATTCTCTCCTAATAATCTTTCAAATATTTATTTTTCTTTGTTTTTAAAAGTTGGAACACTCTTTGCTTTTATAGCTATAAAATCTTAATTTTATAGGTGAAAATATGCAAAATGGATATTATCAAGCAACTGGCGGAATGGTAACTCAGTTTAATAAACTTGATGTGATTACTAATAATCTTGCCAATATTAATACAAGTGGATACAAAAGAGATGATGTGGTTATTGCAGATTTTAAAAGGATTTTTAAAGAAACTCAGGATGAGTTGCCTATAGAAAATCACACAAGAGATGCATCTCGTTTTGTAAATACTACAATAGATGGAATCCCACAAGTTTCTCAAGAATATACGGATTTTAGCCTAGGTTCTTTAAAGGCCACAAACAATCCTTTGGATTTGGCAATGACTAGAGAAGATGCTTTTTATTTGGTTCAAACCAAAGATGGAGAAGTAAGATTAACTAAAGATGGAAATTTTCAACTTGATGATGAGGGTTATTTGGTAAATAAGCAAGGATACAAGGTATTAAGTAGTGATTATTTTAATAATCCTCAGAATGCTGGCATACGCATTCCTAATGGTGCTGTTCAAATTAGCGTTGATAAAAACGGAAGCATTGAGGTTGATGGAGCTCAAAATGCAAGATTATTTGTAGCACAAGTAGATGATATAAGAGCTTTGCAAAAAGATGGGGATAATGTCTATAAAATAGATGATCTAACCCGCATTAGAGATTTGGAAAACTCCAATGCTATTCGCCAAGGTTTTTCTCAGGGATCAAATGTTAATCCAGTTACTGAAATGGTAGGACTGATTGAAGCAAACAGAATGGTAGAAATGTATCAAAAAGTTATGACAGCTCATATGGATGACTTAAATCAAGAAGCTATCAATAAGCTTGCAGCTGTTAAATAATTTAAAATAAAATAAAAAAGGATTAAAAATGATGAGATCACTTCATACTGCTGCTACGGGAATGGTAGCGCAGCAAACACAAATTGATGTTACTTCAAATAACATCGCCAATGTTAATACAGCAGGTTTTAAGAAAAGTCGCGCAGAATTTGCTGATCTTATGTATCAAGTTATGAAGTATGCAGGAACTTCAACTTCAGCTACTACTCTTTCTCCTTCGGGTATAGAAGTGGGTGTGGGTGTGCGTCCAACAGCGGTAACTAAAGTTTTTACTGAAGGAAATTTAAAATCAACAAGTACCGATGGTCTTGATATGGCTATTGCAGGTAATGGGTTTTTTCAAATACAACTTCCTGATGGCACTATAGGATATACTAGAAATGGGCAATTTACAAAAGATAATGAAGGTAATATTGTAAATTCAGATGGTTATAGACTTTTACCTGAAATGACAATACCTGAAGGCGCAACAGCAATTAATGTTGCTACAGATGGAACCGTTTCTGTAATGCTACCAGGGGAGCAACAAGAAACTCAAATTGGCCAAGTGGAGCTAGTTCAGTTTATAAATCCAGCGGGTCTTCATTCTATGGGTGATAATCTTTATCTCGAAACAGGAGCAAGTGGTGCACCTGTTGCGGGTATAGCAGGACAAGATGGGCTTGGAACAATAAGACATGGATTTATAGAACTTAGTAATGTTCAGCTTGTTGAAGAAATGACAGATCTTATCACAGGACAAAGAGCTTATGAAGCGGGTTCTAAGGCAATTACAACAAGTGATGATATGCTAGGAATTGTAAATCAGCTTAAGCGATAGTTGATATAAAATAAATAATTTTTAATTCTTTTTTGTGTTTAATGGCGTGTTAAACGCCATTAAATTTTTAGCAAGAGTAGCAAGTTTTAAATTCATAAGCAGTTGGACGAGCTTCTACTGGCCAAACTTGTGTTTCAAATTTTAAATGCTGATAGTCATCGATAAAAATATCGCTCATTACAGGTTTTAAATAAGAATTATGTCGGATTAAAGCTTCTAAACTTCCTCTTAGAGTATGTGGTAATTGCTCTATCCCTTTTTCACGTATTTCATCCAAAGTAAGATCAAATAAATTTTCATCCATAGGACCCACAGGAATAGTTTTATTTTTGATTCCATCAAGACCTGCCATTAAAAGACTAACAAAAGCTAAATAAGGATTAGCAGTGCTATCAGGGAAGCGAATTTCTATACGAGCTGAATTTTTACCTATGCCATAAGGAACGCGACAACTTGCTGATCTGTTTTGACAAGAATAAGTTAAAATACAAGGAGCTTCAAAGCCAGGAACTATTCTTTTGTAAGAGTTGGAACTTGGATTTGTAAAAGCTGCGACACTTCTAGCATTTTTTAAAATTCCACCTATATAATTTATAGCAGTTTGACTAAGTCCACTGTATCCATCTTTATCGTAAAATAAATTTACCCCATCTTTCCATAAGCTCATATGAACATGCATACCATTGCCATTATCTCCGTATAAAGGTTTTGGCATAAAAGTGGCAGTTTTGCCATTTAAATGAGCTACCATTTTTACAACATATTTATAAATTTGAACATTGTCAGCTGCTTCTACAAGCGTGCCAAAATTTACTCCTATTTCAGCTTGTCCTTGTGCAACTTCATGATGATGAACAAAAGTTTTAAGACCTACTTTTTCAAGGGTTTGAACCATTTCAGAACGAATATCTACTAAAGAATCAATTGGCTGAACTGGAAAATATCCACCTTTGTTTCTCGGTCTGTGTCCAGTATTGTAGCTATCGGTAAATTCTCTATCATCATTCCACTCTCCTTCTTCGGTATCAACTTCATACTTAGAACAATGAGTAGTATCAACTATTTTTACACTATCAAAAACAAAGAATTCATTTTCTGGTCCAAAGTAAGCAGTATCAGCTATGCCACTATTTTTAAGGTGTTCCATTGCTTTTTTTGCTATGCTTCTTGGACATTTTTCATACATTTGTCCTTTGTAAATATCATACACATCACAAAATACTATGATAGTAGGATCAGCCGTAAAAGGATCTAAAAAAGCACTTTGAGCATCAGGTTTTAAAATCATATCTGATTTTTCTATAGGTTGCCATCCATGGATTGAGCTTCCATCAAATGGAATGCCAGTTTGAAATGTTTCTTCATTGATTGCATGAAGATTGTAGGTAATATGATGCCAAGTTCCTATCATATCTGTAAAACGAAAATCAACAAAAAGCACTTCATTTTGTTTGCAAAATTTGAAAAAATCATCTATATTATTAACAAATTTTCCCATATTTTTACTCCTTTATGTAATTAAATTTATAAAATTATATCATAAAATTTTTAATTAAGATTTAATTAATATATTTTTTTTATAAATTTAAAAATTTAATTTAAAAAGATTAAAAAAATAAAAATTTATATTTTTGTTTTAGATAAAATTGATTATAATTTTAAGCAATTATTGAAAATCTAGATTTAAAAAAGGGAAAAAAATGACTCAAGAAGAGCTTGATGCTTTGATGAATGGTGATGTTGATCTTGATTCAGAGACAGAAGCAGAGGTAAAAACCGAAGAATCGAATACCGAAGAAGATGCTTTGATGTTAGAAGATGTCAAAATAGCTGATTACAAACCTAATCCTAGTGTAGTATGGCCACCACCCCCACCAAATCAGGAGCATAAAGTTGTACATCAGTTAGATGATGTTACAAAAGATAGCGAGCTTAAAGCAACGGAAATGATGGATAAGCTTGAAAGTATTAATAATTTTTTTGCGGATTCTGAAAGTTTACTCAAAGAAATAAATAAAGCAATAGAAAAAAATATTGATATTTTTTCTAAACTTAATGAAAAATTTCCTAATGTGGAAAGTTTCAGTGAAGCTTTAGAATTAAACAATCAAGCTAAAAAAAGTTCTAAGGAGATTGTCGGAAATCTTCAAAGCGGACAAGATGAAGTGATGATGGCAATGGATGCAATGCAGTATCAAGATATACATCGTCAAAAAATCGAACGTGTTATTAATGTAATGCGTGCTTTAAGCCGTTATATGAGTTCTTTATTTGAAGGTAAAATTGATGATAAAAAACGTGTAAGTTCTGCAGTGCATATTGAAGGTGATAGTACTGCTGATGTTGTAAGTAATGATGATATAGAAGCTTTAATTGCAAGTTTAGGGCAAAAATGATCATTCCTGAAATAGTAGCTCCTGCAGGAAATTTCACAAAATTAAAAATTGCTTTAGCTTATGGCGCAGATGCGGTTTATGCAGGTGTGAATAATTTTTCTTTAAGATCACGCACTGCAAGAGAATTTAATTATGAAAGTTTTGAAGAAGCTATCAAATATACTCATGAGCGTGGTAAGAAAATTTATGTTACTTTAAATGGTTTTCATTTAAGCTCTCAAATTGAAGGTTTAAAAAGACATATATTAAAATTACGTGAGATGAAACCCGATGCTTTTATTGTAGCTTCTGTTGGAGCTATGCGTCTTGTTAAAGAACTTGCACCTGAAATTTCTTTACATGTTTCTACTCAGGCAAATATTTTAAATTATTTAGATGCTCAAGTTTATAAGGATATGGGTGCTAAAAGGGTTGTAATTGCCAGAGAATTAGGGCTTAAAGACGCTAAAGCTTTAAAGGAAAATTGCGATATTGAACTTGAAGCTTTTGTGCATGGTTCTATGTGTTTTGCTTATTCAGGGCGTTGTTTAATAAGCTCTGTGCAAAGTGGAAGAATGAGCAATCGTGGATCTTGTGCAAATGATTGTAGATTTAATTATGAGCTTTATGCTAAAAATCCAGAAAATGGCACTTTATTTCGCTTAGAAGAAGATGAAAATGGTACTCATATTTTTAATTCTAAAGATTTAAATCTTTGTTCTTATATAGAAAAAATCATGCAAGAAAATTGTATCAGTGCTTTTAAAATAGAAGGGCGTACTAAAAGCGAATATTATGTTGCGCTTACAACAAGGACTTATAAAATGGCCATACAAGATGCTTTAGAGGGTAAATTTGAGTTAAGTAAGTATGAAAAAGAGATTGCTACACTTAAAAATCGTGGTTTTACAGATGGCTATCTTGTTTCGCGTCCTTTGGAAAAAACCGACACGCAAAATCATAATACAAGCATAGAAGAAGGTTCTCATCAAGTGCATGCTATAAGCGAAGATGGAAGCTTTTTTAAATGCAAAGGAAAAATCATTTTAAACACGCCTTATGAAATTTTAGCCCCTTTAGGCGATGTGATTCAAACTTGCGATAATGAACTAGGTAAAATTTATCAAAAAGAGGATAAATATTTTATAGAGTTTAAAAAACTCATTGCTAAAAACAATAAAGAATTTAGCGAAATTCATAGTGGCAATGAACATGAAATCCAATTACCAAATAAAATCAGTGCATTAAGTTTTTTAAGAAAGGAAATATAGATGAATTTTGTTTCTATTTTAATGGGAAGCAAGAGTGATTATGAGACTATGAAAGAGGCTGCTAAAACTTTAGAAAGTTTTGGGGTAAAGTATGAATTTATTATCTCATCAGCTCATCGTAGTCCAAAAAGAACAAAAGAGTATATTGCAAATGCTGAAGAAAAAGGTGCGAAAGTTTTTATAGCAGCAGCTGGAATGGCAGCACATTTAGCTGGAGCTGTTGCAGCTTATACAACAAAACCTGTTTTGGGAGTGCCTATGTCAGGAAGCAATCTTGCAAGTATGGATTCTTTGTTTTCTACGGTGCAAATGCCTAGTGGAATTCCTGTAGGAACTTTAGCTATTGGTAAGGCTGGAGCGATCAATGCTGCTTATTTGGCTATGCAAATTTTAGCTATTTATGATGTTGATTTAGCACAAAAGCTTAAAGAAGATCGTCTTGAAAAAGAAAAAAAACTTGTATCTGATTCAAAAGAAGTAGAAGTTTTATTATAAGGGATAAAAATGCAAACCTATCTTGAACTTGAAGAATT
Source organism: Campylobacter sp. US42a (assembly GCF_004379055.1). NCBI lineage: Bacteria > Pseudomonadati > Campylobacterota > Epsilonproteobacteria > Campylobacterales > Campylobacteraceae > Campylobacter > Campylobacter sp. US42a. The sequence continues at coordinate 35,690 of NZ_RYYK01000003.1, read as the reverse complement.
TTGTAAACTTGTGCATTTAAATGAAGATGTGGTTAAGGGTATGATGGCCAATGGGGCTTTAAATTTTAAAGAAGAAGAGGGTAAAATTTACATCGAAGCTCATCAAGGTACTTTTAGTGTAGTACCTAGTTCTGCAAAATCTCAAACTGCAATGGTAAATTCAATGACTTTAGCAGGAGAAAGTTTTGTTGAAAAAACAATAGGAACTATTTTAAATTTGCATGAAAAAGTTTTAGATGCTAAAGATGAAACACTTGAAGCATTAAAAAATGAGAATAAATTTTTAAAAGACGCCCTTTATTCTATGCAAGAACTTTATGATGAAGATAGAAAAACTATAGAAACCTTAAACAATGAGCTAAAACATGCACGTGAAGAGATAGAATTTCTCAAGCGTAAATATAAATTAATGTGGAGTAAAACCGCAGAAATTTTTGGAGCTAAGACAGAGCCTGATTTGGAAATGAATAAAAATTTAGAAAAACCTATTGAAAATATGGAACAATAAAGAGAGATACAATGACTTTTTCACAAATGATACTTAATTTGCAAAATTATTGGCAAGAGCAAGGTTGTGCGATTATGCAACCTTATGATATGCCAGCAGGTGCAGGAACCTTTCATCCAGCAACTTTTTTAAGAAGTTTAGGAAAAAAACCTTGGGCAGCTGCTTATGTGGCTCCAAGTAGAAGGCCTACTGATGGACGTTATGGTGAAAATCCTAATCGCTTAGGTGCTTATTATCAATTTCAAGTTTTGATTAAACCTAGTCCTGATAATATTCAAGAATTATATCTTAAAAGTCTTGAAAATTTGGGTTTTGATTTAAAAAGCCATGATATTCGTTTTGTTGAAGATAATTGGGAGAGTCCAAGTTTGGGTGCTTGGGGTTTAGGCTGGGAAGTATGGCTTGATGGTATGGAAGTCACTCAATTTACTTATTTTCAGCAAGTTGGCGGTATAGCAGTAGATTTAGTAAGTGCTGAAATTACCTATGGTCTTGAAAGAATAGCTATGTATCTTCAAAATGTTGATAATGTTTATGATATAGTTTGGAGTGAATTTAATGGAGAAAAAATTAAATACGCAGATGTGCATAAGCAAAGTGAATATGAATTTAGTAAATACAATTTTGAAGTAAGTGATGTTAAGATCTTAAATGAGCAGTTTGAAAATTCTTACAAAGAATGTAAAAATATTTTAGAACAAGGACTAGCTTTACCTGCTTATGATTATTGTATGCTTGCTGCACATACTTTTAATCTTTTAGATGCAAGAGGAGCAATTTCTGTAGCACAAAGACAAGATTATATGTTAAAAATTCGTGAGCTTTCGAAAAATTGTGCTGAAATTTATAAGAAAAATTTAAATGAAACTGAGTGAAATTTATAATTTTTTAGATCAATTAAGTCCCTTTGATATCCAAGAATCATGGGATAATAGTGGAATTTTGCTTGGAGATAGGGATAGTGAAATTTCAACTGTTTATTTAAGCTTAGATATTGATGAAAATATTATTAAAGAAGCGAGTGAAAATTCTTTAATTATCACACACCATCCTTTGATATTTAAAGGTTTAAAAGATTTATATGACAAGACTTATCCTAGAGCTTTTATTAAAGAAATGATTTGTAAAAATATTTCTTTAATCAGTATGCATACAAATTACGATTTAAGTCATTTAAACACTTATTTTACGGAAGAAATTTTAGGTTTTAAAATTTCTTTTAAAGACGAATTTTTAATTTATGTGGAAAATTCTATGTCTTTTGAAGCTTTGTGTGACTGGGTGAAAAAAAAGTTAAATTTACAAATTTTACGTGTAAGCAATTGTGGTAAAAAAGACATTAAGCGTATTGCTATATGTACTGGAAGTGGTGGGGATTTAATTTCTAAAGTAGATGCGGATTGTTTTTTAAGCGGAGATTTTAAATATCATCAAGCTTTAGAGGCACTTAGTAATCAAATCAGTCTTATTGATTTGGGTCATTTTGAAAGTGAGAGATATTTTTCTCAATGTTTAGCAAAAGACTTGAAAAATTTGCCGCTACAAGTTATAATAACAGTTTCAAAAAATCCATTTCAATATTTTTAAGGAAAATAAATGAATAAATATCTCGAACAATTAGTGCTTTTATCAAAAATAGATCAAGAAATTGATAGTTATGAACCAAAAATAGACAGTATTAATAAGACTTTAAAAGATGCTGAGTTAAAAATAGGAAAAATCAACACAGATTTAGAAAAAATCGATGAAGAAATTAAAGATATAGAAAATCAAAAAGTGCAAAATAATGCTCATATTTCTGAGTTTTCGGCAAAAATTAAAGAGCTTTCTAAAAAAAGTGGTGCAGTAAAAACAGAAAAAGAAGCTAATGCTTTAAAAATTGAAGAAGATATTGCAAAAGAGCAATTAGACGCTGCAAATGATGAAATTGTAAGACTAGATAAAATTTTAGAGAATAAAGAAACTTATAAAAAAGAACTTGAAGAAGAAAAAATCAAACAAGAGCAAAATATTAATGAGATTAGAGTAAGCATTAAATCTGAAATGGAAGTTCTTGAAAAAGATAGAATGAGTGTTTATGATAAAAAAACCAAACTTGTGGGCGAGATGAATCAAAAAGTTTTAAGTTTTTATGAAAAAATTCGCAAATGGGCAAAAAATACTGCTGTAGTTCCTGTTAAAAAACAAGCATGCTATGGATGTTTTATGAAAATTTACGATAAGACCTATCTATCTGTTGTAAAAGGTGAAGAGATTATAACTTGTCCTCATTGTGGAAGAATTCTTTATAAAGAGCAAGAAGAACAAAATTGATCTTTTTTTATTATTTTTTAACTTGGGCGGCATTTTTATTTTGTGCCGTCTTTATTCTTTTGCTTTCTTTTTTAAAATCCAAATACAAAACTAGTTTAAAATCCCGATTTTTTCTTTATAAAAATTTACATCAAGAAAAAGCTGATGTACATTTTCATGCTTGTTCTTACGGGGAGGTAAGAAGTATTAAAACTTTGGTTTTGAAATTTGATTCAAGAATAACTACTATTACTCAAACAGGTTTTGAGTGTGCAAAAGAATTTTGTAAAAAGGTAAATTATCTTGCTTTTGAAAATTTTTTGCCTTTTTGGTTTAAGCCTTGTAAGGTTTTGGTAATTTTTGAAGCAGAATATTGGCTTATGCTTGTTTTTATGGCACGTATTTATAAGGCTAAGATTATTTTGCTTAATGCGAGAATATCTGATAAATCTTATCATTCTTATCAAAGATTTTCTTTTTTTTATAAAAAAAATTTTTCTTATATTGATGAAGTTTTTGCTCAAAGTGAATTAGATAAAGTAAGACTTGAAAGTTTGGGAGCTAAAAATGTTAAAATTTTTAAAAATATTAAGGCAAATTTAGAAATTAAAAATAATAAAATTTATGCCAAACCTAAGGAAAAGCTTATCATTTTTGCTAGTACGCATAAAGATGAAGAAGAGCTTTTGCTTGATCATTTTAAACTAGAAGAAAATGAAAAACTCATTATCGCCCCACGACACCCTGAGCGTTTTAAAGAAGTTGAAAATTTGCTTTTAAACAAAGGTTTGGAATTTGAAAAATTTAGTTCTTTAAAAGATGAAAATAAGAAATTTGCTAAAAAAATTTTGCTTTTAGATGCTTTAGGAGAGCTTGTAAATTTTTATGCAATTTCTGATGTTGTTGTGCTTGGAGGTTCTTTCATAGAAGGCATAGGAGGACACAATCCTATAGAAGTGGCATATTTTGACAATGTATTAATCAGTGGGAAATTTATTCATAATCAAAAGGCTTTATTTGAAGAAGTAGAAAATGTATATTTTTGCGAAAATTTAAAAGATTTAAATGATAAAATTCATTATTTAAATTTAAAAGTTAAAATTTCCAAAAAAGAAAATTTAGATCTTATTATACAGACCATACAAAAGGGAATTGATGCAAGAAAAAGCTTATAAACTCTTAGCTTTGCAAGAAAAAATTTCAAATCGTGAAGCTAAAGATTTGATTGATAAGGGTTGTGTTTTTTCACATGGAAAAAAAGTTGTGGTTGCTAGAGCTTTGATGAGCGATAAGGCAAGATTTAATGTGATAAAAACCAAAAATCCTCAAATTATTTTTGAAGATGATAAGATTATTGCTATTAATAAACCTTATGCTTATGTGAGTGAAGACTTGGAGAAAAAATTTAATGCCAAGCTTTTAAATCGTTTAGACAAAGAAACAAGCGGTGTGATTTTGCTTTGCAAAGATGAAGATTTTAGAAAGCTTTGTATAGAAGAATTTAAAAAACATAGAGTTTATAAAAGTTATATTGCGGTTTTAGATGGGGTTTTGGCTGAAGAGGTTGAAGTGAATGAGCCTATTTTTACCATAAAAGCAAAAGGCGGGGCGTTAAGTAAAGTTTCAAAAGATGGTTTAAGTGCCTTAAGCATCATTACTCCTATTATGATGCAGTCAAAAAAAACCTTAGCAAAAATAGTCATTCAAACAGGTAGAACTCATCAAATCAGAGTGCATGCTAAATTTATAAAACATGGCGTTGTAGGTGATGAAAAATATGCTAAAATTTCAAGCGATAGAATGTATTTACATAGTTATGAAATTAAAATTTTTGATTATTATTTTAAGGCTGAGCTAGATAATAGTTTTGCAAAAGTTGGCTTTGAGATAAAAAATTTAGATTTTTAAAGCCATTTAAGAAAAAATTTTGTATAATGCAAGGTTTAATTTAAAAATTTTATAGAAAGGTGATAAAGTGTTTGAGTTAGTTAGCGAATCTTTTAAATCAGCGATTAATAAATTACGTTTTGTTGATGATGAAAAAGCACTTAAGAACGCTTTAGAAACCTTAAAAAAAGCTCTTTTAAAAGCAGATGTTCACCATAAGGTAACTAAAGAGCTTTTGACTTTGATAGAAGAAGATGTAAAGCAAAACGGAATAGGTCAAAAACAATTTTTAAATGCCATTAAAGTAAATTTAGAAAATATTTTAAGTGTCAATGGCAAAAATCAAGGTTTTGTTTTTGCTTCTAAACCCCCAACAGTAGTTCTAATGGCAGGTTTACAAGGGGGCGGTAAGACTACAAGCACTATTAAACTTGCAAATTATTTAAAATTACGCAATAAAAAAGTTTTAGTTGCAGCTTGTGATTTACAGCGTTTAGCAGCAGTGGAGCAGCTAAGACAACTTTGTGAAGCTAATGAAATTGAACTTTTCTTCATAGAAAATGAAAAAGATCCTATTAGAGTTGCTAAAGAGGCTTTAAAAAAGGCTGAAAGTTCTATGGTGGATGTTTTGCTTGTGGATACTGCTGGACGTTTGGCTATAGATGAAGCTTTGATGAATGAATTAAAAGCAGTTAAGGATGTTTTAAATCCTGATGAGATTTTCTATGTTGCTGATGCAATGAGTGGTCAAGATGGGGTCAAGACTGCGGCTAGTTTTAATGAAGTTTTAGGTATCAGCGGGGTAATTTTATCAAAATTTGATGCAGATACTAAAGGTGGAGTAGCCTTAGGTATAGCAAAACAAATCGGTATTCCTTTAAGATTTATTGGTGTGGGTGAAAAAGTAGCAGATTTAGAAGTTTTTATACCAGATCGTATAGTAAGTCGTATTATGGGTGAGGGTGATTTGGCAACTTTAGCTGAAAAAACTGCTGCGATTATTGATGAAAAAGAGGCTAAAAAACTCAATCAAAAAATTAAAAAAGGTGAATTTAATTTTAATGATTTTCTTAATCAAATGGAAAGTATTAAAAAATTAGGAAGCATGAAGTCTTTAATCGGCATGATACCAGGACTTGGCGGAATGGCAAATGCGGTAAAAGATATAGATTTGGATAATTCTAAAGAAATCATACACATTAAAGCAATGATTTCTTCAATGACTCCAAAAGAAAGAGAAAATCCTGATTTATTAAATAATGCTAGAAAGCGTCGTATAGCAGAGGGAGCAGGTCTTTCTCAGGTAGAAGTCAATCGTTTTTTAAAACAATTTAGCAATGCAGCAAAGCTTGCAAAAAGATTTTCAGGTAAAAAAGGAATGGAAAGTTTAACACAGATGATGAGTCAAGCTAGAAGGCAATTTTAAATTTTATTTATAAATACTTTTTATAGTATCTATAAATAAAATTTTTAATTTTTAAGGAGTATAAATGACAGTTATTAGACTTACAAGAATGGGTAGAACTAAAAGACCATTTTATCGTATTGTAGTTACAGACAGTAGAAAACGTCGTGATGGTGGTTGGATAGAAAGTATTGGGTATTATAATCCTATGGTAGAACCTGAGGTAATTAAAGTTGATGCAGAGCGTTTAGCTTATTGGAAAAGTGTTGGTGCAAAACTTAGCGATAAAGTTGCTTCTATCACTAGCAAATAATCATGGTAGAGAATTTTCTTAGAGAATACGCAAAATTAATTGCAGATTATCCTGAACAGATTGATACTCAAAAAATTGAATTAAGTGAAAATTTTTTTGAGATTGTTCTTTTTGCACATAAGGTTGATACAGGTAAGCTTATAGGTAAAAATGGAAAAATGATCAATGCTATAAAAACCGTAATCTCTGCTTATAAGAGCAAGGATGCAAGTTCTTATAGAGTAACGGTAAAAGCACTTGAGTGAAAAAGATTTTGTTCAAGTTGCAAAACTTGGTAAAACTGTGGGTCTTAAGGGTTATGTAAAATTGCATAACCTGAGCGACTTTTCTTCTCAATTTAAAAAAGATGCTACTTTTTTTATAAAAAACACCAAAGAAATGTTAAAGATTAAGCATTATAATGCAAGCAATTCTACTGTTTTATTTGAAAATTATGAAGATATAGAAAAGGCCAAAGAATTAATTAATCTTATTCTTTTTCAGAGTATCGAGAAAAGCAGACAAACTTGTAAATTAAAAAAAGATGAGTTTTTTTATTTTGATATTTTAGAGTGTGAAGTTTTTGAAGAAGATAAAAGATTAGGTAAAGTGATTGATATCTTGGAAACTGGAGCTTCTTATTTATTTGAAATTCAAAGTGATGAAAAATGGGTTGAAAAAAAATATCCTAAAATATTTTTTATTCCATATTTAGATAAATTTGTTAAAAATATAGATATAGAAAAACGACAGATTTTTTGCACGCAAGATGCTTTTTTAATTTTAGAAAATTCATGAAATTTAGCTTCGTTTCTTTGTTCCCTAATCTTATGGAATTTTACTTTCAAGATTCTATACTTGCAAGAGCAAAAGAAAAAAAACTTTTCAAACTTAATTTTTATAATCCAAGAGATTTTTCTAAAAATTCTTATCATAAAGTCGATGATTATAAAATAGGTGGTGGAGCTGGACTTTTGATGCAAGCTGAACCTATGTATGAGGTGCTAAGAAGTATTCAAGAAAAAAAAGAAAATCCCTATTTTATTTTTTTAAATCCAAGTGGTAAAACCTTTAATCAAAAAGACGCCAAACGCTTAAGTAAAAAAGAACATATAGTTTTTGTATGCGGGCGCTATGAAGGTGTAGATGAAAGAGTGCTTGAAATTTTTGCGAATGAAGTTTTTAGCATAGGGGATTTTATTTTAACAGGAGGAGAATTACCTGCGCTTGTAATGTGTGATGCGATTTTAAGAAATGTTAACGGGGTTTTAGGAAATATGGAAAGTTTGGAAGAAGAAAGCTTTGAAAATAATTTACTCGAAGCGCCTGCTTTTTCAAAACCTTTTATTTTTGAGAAAAAAAATAAAAAATTTTATACTCCTTCAGAGTTTTTAAAGGGTAATCACGCTAGAATTGCAAGTTTAAAAACTACTTTGGCGTCTTGCAAAACGAAATTTTTTCGTCCAGATTTATTTTTAGAGCATGAACGCAAAAAATAAGGGATTTTTTATGAAAAATAAATATATAGAACAATTTGAAGCAAAACAAATTGAAGGTAAAAATGTTCCAGATTTTCGTGCTGGTGATACTTTAAAGCTTGCAATTCGCATCAAAGAAGGGGATAAAACAAGAATCCAAAATTTTGAGGGTATTTGTATTGCTAGAAGAGGTAATGGAGTAAGTGAAACTTTTATCGTGCGTAAAATGGGCGCTAATAATGTTGGCGTTGAGAGAATTTTCCCTATTTATAGTGAAAGTTTAGAAAGTATTACTGTTTTGCGTCGTGGTCGTGTACGCCGTGCAAGATTATTCTACTTAAGAGATAGACGCGGTAAAGCAGCGCGTATTAAAGAGCTTAAAAAATAATTTATAATTATTTTTTATTATAAGCCTAACAATTAAATAATTATAATTAATTTATAATTTTTATTATTTGATTTTAATTATTAATAATACTCTTGTATAATATTCCTTGTAAATATTATACAAGGAGAGAAAATGTTTTCTATTAAAAAAACTTTATTAATACTAGCAAGCGTGCCAATGTTTTTGAGTGCTACTGAATATCAATTAAGTACTCATGTCTTGGATATTACTTCTGGACAACCTGCTCCTAAAGTAAAAGTTGAGCTTTATAAGTTGGAAGCAAATCAACAGTGGAAAAAAGTAAGTGAAGAATTTACCGAAGAAAATGGTAGAATAGGAGATTTATTACCATATGAAAAAGCTGAAAATAGGGCTTTTGGAATTTATAAGCTTAAATTTTTCACAAAAGACTATTACACATCACACAAAATAAATACTTTTTATCCTTTTGTAGAGGTAAGTTTTGAGCTTTCTAAAGATCAAAAACATTATCATGTTCCAATAACCCTTTCTCCTTTTGGTTATTCAACTTATAGAGGAAGCTGATAAATAAAACGAAAGAAAAAACCATGTGGACTAAGAATTCTTGGAAAAACTATCCTATAAAACAGCAACCTATCTATCCAGATCAAGAGGAAATGAATAGAGTTTTAGCAAGACTTGAGAAGCTTCCTCCTTTGGTTTTTGCTGGAGAAGTGAGAAATCTTCAAAAGTCTTTAGCAAGAGTTTGTAAAAAAGAAGCTTTTTTACTTCAAGGTGGAGATTGTGCTGAAAGCTTTGAAAATTTTGGCGCTGTAAATATCCGTGATATGTTTAAAATTTTACTTCAAATGGCTATAGTGCTTACATTTGCCGGTGGATGTCCTGTTGTAAAAATTGGTCGTATTGCAGGGCAGTTTGCCAAGCCAAGAAGTAGTGATTTTGAAGAGTTAAATGGTATAAGTCTTCCTAGTTATCGTGGTGATATTATTAATGGTTTTGAATTTAGCGAACAAGCACGCATTCCTGATCCACATAGAATGCTTGAAGCTTATTATCAAAGTGCAACAACGCTAAATTTGTTGCGTGGATTTGCTAAGGGTGGTTTAGCAGATTTGCATGAAGTACATCGTTGGAATTTGGGCTTTTTAAAAAAGAGTGAACTCCATAAGCAATATACTGATATCAGTGAAAAAATTTCACAAGCTTTAGCTTTTATGGAAGCTTGTGGAATTAATACAAGTAATACGCCGAGTCTAAGAGAAGTTAGTGTTTATACTTCACATGAAGCTTTGCTTTTGCCTTATGAAGAAGCTTTAACTAGAGTGGATAGTTTAAGTGGGGAAATTTACGGTTGTTCAGCTCATATGCTTTGGATAGGCGAAAGAACAAGGGCGCTTGATGAAGCTCATGTACATTTTTTAAGAGGAGTAAAAAATCCTTTAGGGGTTAAAATAGGACCTAGTGCAAGTGCTGATGATATCATAGCTTTAGCAAATGTTTTAAATCCAAATAATGAAGAAGGAAGATTAAATATTATTATCCGCATGGGTGCAGATAAAATTATCAATAATTTGCCAAAAATTTTCTCTAAACTTAAAAGTGAAGGTTTAAATTTAGTATATAGCATAGATCCTATGCATGGAAATACAGTAAAAGCAGGTAATTTTAAAACACGTGAGTTTGATAAAATCATGCAAGAAGTGAGATCTTTTTTTGAGATTGCAATAAGCGAAGGAGTTTATCCAGGTGGGGTGCATCTTGAAATGACTGGGAAAGATGTAACAGAATGTACAGGTGGTGCAAGCAATGTTACTGCTCAAAGCTTGGAAGATCGTTATGAGACTCAATGCGATCCAAGACTTAATGCGGATCAAGCATTAGAACTTGCTTTTTTAATCGCAGATTTGGTAAAAAAGGCTAGAAAATGAAACTTTATGGTATTAAAAATTGCAATTCTGTAAAAAAAGCTATGGATGCTTTAACACAAAAAGGCATTGTGTTTGATTTTATGGATATTAAAAAGATTAATCAAGATATTTTATACACATGGTTAAAACAAAAATCTTTTGAAGAACTTATCAATACTGCTGGATTAACTTCTAAAAAACTTGGTTTAAACAAAGAAAAAGTTAAAAATTTAAATGAAAAAGAACTTGAAAAAATTGTATTGGAAAATCCAAGTTGTATTAAGCGTCCTATTATCGAGTATGAGCAAAACATATATATTGGTAAGGAATATGAGAAAATGTTATGATAGAGTGTTTGATTACACTCTATTTTTTATTAATTGATTAATTTCATTTTGATATGGAAATCTTTCGCTTTCGCAATTAATAAGTTGTGTTTTAGAGAAGATAACTTTTCCGTCTACTTCAACGATAAAATCACCTCTGCGGCCAATTTCAAATTCTACTTCAACATCTTTGAAATCGCTTTGTAGTTCTTCTGCAACCCTTGCAGCTTGTGGGCGATAATTTCAAAGATTGCAATAAGCAATTTTTACTTTCATCATTTCATCCTTTGAGAAGTTCTTTTTATTAAGATTAAAATCTTAGATTTTATTATAGTTTATTTTGGCTGAATTTTTGCCTTTTTGTAAAATTTAAGTTGAAATTTAGGACCAATTTCTTTCAAATTCAGCGAGAAAAATTTATAATTTTTATCAAAATTAAAATAAGCCTTAAAAAACTAAAGGAAGAAAATGAGTCAATTTACACACTTGCATTTACATACAGAATATTCTTTGCTTGATGGAGCCAATAAGCTTAAAGAATTAGCTTTGACTTTAAAAGAGCAGGGTGCTACAAGTGTGGCTATGACAGATCATGGAAATATGTTTGGGGCAATTGATTTTTATCAAACAATGAAAGCACAAGGTTTAAAACCTATCATTGGTATGGAAGCATATTTGCATAATCACGATGAATTAGATGATAAAAGTTCTCGTCAGCGTTTTCACCTTTGTTTGTATGCAAAAAATGAGATCGGATATCAAAATTTAATGTATTTAAGTTCTCAAAGTTATATTAAAGGTTTGTATTATTATCCACGTATCAATAAAAAGCTTTTGGAAGATCATAGCGAAGGTCTTATTTGCTCTTCTGCTTGCTTGCAAGGTGAAGTAAATTGGCACTTAAATACTTATAGTGAAAGAAATGTGCGTTTTGGTGCAAAAGGCTATGAAGCAGCAAAAGAAGCGGCATCATGGTATAAAAAAGTTTTTAAAGATGATTTTTATTTTGAAATCATGCGTCATGGTATAGGCGATCAAAGAATGATAGATGATGATATTATCAGACTTTCTAAAGAATTAAATATAAAAATTATTGCTACAAATGATACGCATTATACTTTCAAAGAAAGAGCGGCTGCCCATGAGGTTTTTATGTGTATAGCTATGGGAAAAAAACTTAATGATCCTGATAGAATGCGTCATAGTGTGCATGAATTTTATGTTAAAAGCCCTGAGCAAATGAGTGAGCTTTTTGCAGATATTCCAGAAGCTATAGAAAATACACAAGAAATCGCGCAAAAATGTAATTTAGAGCTTAATCTTGGCAATCCCACTCCACCGAATTTTAAATTTACAAGAGAATATGCTAAAGATCATAATATTATCTTACCTGAAGAAACAAAAGAATTTAGCTTTGATAATGATGATATAGTTTTTGAAGAACTTTGTAAAAAAGGACTTGAAGAGAGATTAAAATTTATCGATGAAAGTAAGCATGAAGAATACAAACAAAGACTTGAAGTAGAAATTAACATCATTAAAAATATGAAATTTTCAGGTTATATGCTTATTGTTCATGATTTTATTAAAGTGGCTAAGGATAAAGGTATTCCAGTAGGCCCTGGAAGAGGATCAGCTGCAGGAAGTTTGGTTTCTTATTGTTTAAGGATTACGGATTTAGATCCTATTCCTTATAGTCTACTTTTTGAGCGTTTTTTAAATCCTGAGCGTGTGAGCATGCCTGATATTGATGTGGATTTTTGTCAAGACAGACGTGCTGAAGTGATTGATTATGTGATTGATAAATATGGAGCGGATAAGGTTGCACAGGTGATTACCTTTGGTAAACTTTTGGCTAAAGGGGTGATTCGTGATGTGGCTAGAGTTTGTGATATGAGTATTCAAGATGCTGATGAGCTTGCTAAACTTGTGCCTGAAGAGCTTAAAATCACTCTTGATGCTGCTTATGAAAAAGAACCTAAAATCAAAGAATTTATCGATCGTCATCCTAAAGGTCCTGAAGTTTGGGAGTATGCAAGAGCTTTAGAAGGATTAAATCGCAATGCGGGTATGCACGCAGCAGGTGTTGTAATTTCTAATGAAAGTTTATGGAAGAAAACTCCGCTTTTTAGACAAAGTAAAAATGATGAAAGACATTTGGTAACGCAGTATTCTAAAGATCATTTAGAAGATGTGGATTTGATAAAATTTGACTTTTTAGGTCTTAAAACCTTAACAGTAATCAATAATGCGATCAAGCTTATTAAAAAGCGTTACAATAAAGACATTATTTGGGAAACTATAGATGTAAATGATAGCAAAGTTTATAAAACCATACAAAGTGGAAATACTTTGGGAATTTTTCAAATCGAATCAGGCGGTATGCAAAGTTTAAATGCACGCTTAAAACCAGAGCGTTTTGAAGATATCATTGCGGTTCTTGCGCTTTATCGTCCAGGCCCTATGGAATCAGGAATGCTTGATGATTTTATCGACAGAAAGCATGGTTTAAAAAGTATAGAATATCCTTTTGACAGTTTAGAAAAGGTTTTAGAACCTACTTATGGGGTTATTGTTTATCAAGAACAGGTTATGCAAATTGTTCAAATTATAGGTGGCTTTTCTTTAGGAGGTGCTGATGTAGTGCGTCGTGCTATGGGTAAAAAAGATCCTGAGAAGATGAAAAAGCTTAAAACTGATTTTGCAGATGGAGCAGAAAAACAAGGATATGATAGAGCAAAAGCTGAGGATTTATGGGAGCTTATCGTAAAATTTGCAGGATATGGTTTTAATAAATCTCACTCTGCGGCTTATGCGTTGATTACTTTTCAAACAGCTTATTTAAAAACTTATTATCCTAGTGAATTTATGGCAGCGCTTTTAACAAGCGAAGAAAACAATGTGGATAAAATTGCTGTTTATATTGATGAGATGAAAAAAATGAATATTAAACTTTTACCTCCATCGATTAACAAAGCGATCCGTGAATTTAGTGCTTTAGAGCAAGATGGCAAGGATGCTATTATATACGGACTTGGGGCTATAAAAAGTGTGGGTATTCCTGCAGTTGAAAATTTACTTGAAGCAAGACAAGATGGAGAATTTAAGGATATTAATGATTTCTTAGGTAAGATAGATCCTACCAAAATAAACCGTAGAACATTAGAAAGTCTTATTAAGGCAGGGGCTTTTGATGAGTTTGGTTTTACTAGAAAAGCTTTGTTTGATAATATGGAAAATCTTAGCGAAGCATCGCGTAAAATGGCTGAAGTAAGAAAAAATGCTGCAAGTTCTCTTTTTGGTGAAGAGGAATTAACTTCAGGTGTTCAAGTAAATTTTACTCCCAAAAATGAAGAATTTGAAGTGATGGAAAAATTAGGATATGAAAAAGAAATTTTAGGAATTTATGTTTCAGGCCATCCTTTAGATCGATTTTATGAACAAATTAATGCCATAGATTATGTTAAAAGTTTAGATTTTGAAAGTTTAAAAAACAATGGAGAAATTTTAAGTATAGGTAAAATTGAAGATTTCAAATCCATGATGAGTAAAAATAATAAGCGTTATGGTAGAATTGAAATTTTGGATTATTATTCTTCGTTTGATGCTACTGTATTTGAAAGCAATGTAGAAGAAATAGAAAACATTATCAAAGATGAAAATTTAAAAAATAATGCCTATGGTTTTGTATTGGGATTTAAGGCTGAGGGAGGGGAGAAGCCTAGCTTTTTTTTAAAAGCAATTAAAGATTTACAAAGTCTTGAAGATGGTGAGATTAAAGCTATAAAAAAATTTGGAGCAAAAAAAGATTTCAAAAATAAAGAAGAAAATCATTTTACCGCAGAACCTAAGGAATTTGAAAAAAATATCATAGAGCTAGATTTGACAAGGTTAAATAGAGAATTAATCTATGAAATTCATGAAATTGCTAGAAATGCACATAATCCTAATGAAAAAAATAATAAAAAACTTGTTTTAAAAGTTATTAGCGCGGGATCTTGCTTGCTTTATCATACAGATTTTATTATCTCTGATAGTATAGTAGAGGAAATTTCTAATAAATATGCTTAAGTAAGATTGTTCTTACTTAAGATTTTTAAATAAAATGCTTCCAAGTCTTACTAAGTTGGATCCGCATTTTATAGCAATTTCAAAATCATTACTCATCCCCATAGAGCAAATTTTAGCCCCATGTTTTTGAAGAATTTCATAAATTTTAAATGTAGTTTCAAAGCTTTTGATAATACTTTCTTTATCTTGGCTGTGTGATCCTATGCTCATTACGCCACAAAGATTTAGATTAGAGCATTCTTCTTGTATTTGTAAATATTCTTCTACAGCTTGATTTGGATCTAGACCGCTTTTGCTATTTTCATTTGCACTATTGATTTCTAATAAAGTATTTAATTTATAATCAAGTCTTTTGTCCATAGCTTTAGCTATTTTAATACCATTGCAAGAGTGCCATAATATAGGTTTTTGTTTGATTAAGAGATTGATTTTGTTGCTTTGTAGCGTTCCTATAAAATGCCACTTTATGTCTAGTTTTTTTTCATCAAGATTTTCTTTTTTTTGTGCTAGAGCTTGGACTTGATTTTCTCCAAATTCTACTATACCTTGATCAAAAAGCTTTTCAATTATACTTGCATCGACATACTTGCTTGCGGCTACAAGACGAACGTTTTTGGTTTTTTCTAAAATTTGCTCTAAAGTCATTTTGATAAAGAAATAAGCCCTATTTAGGGCTTATATTATTGTAACAAATTAGCAATTTTGCTTTGAAGCTGTATGTTGGATTGCGCAGCAACAAAAGCAGCAGCATTTTCTTTTAGATAATTGGCATTAAAATCATTGACATTTTTTGCCATGTCATTATTGAGTAAATTATTTTCAGCTGCTTTTGAATTAATACTATTTTGAACACTTGCGTTAATATTTGATGTGATGGCATTGATACCTGAGCCTATTTCACTTCTTAAACTTCCAAGTTGATCCATAAAATTTGTAATACTATCTTGATTATCTATACTTAATCCACCTGTTGCTAATGGATTTAAATTTGTAGTTTCAGTTCCGCTACCTACTACAAAATTCATAGTTTGAAAGACATTTTTTCCATTATAAGTTGCATTATTAAAAGAATCATTGATGGATTCTTGTATGCGTGTTGCTTCTGTTCTTAGCATTCCTTTTTGAGAATCATTAAGTGCAGCATTGTTCATTTTTACTGAAAGTTCATTAAGTCTATCTGCGCTTTGAGAGATATTGGTAAGGCTAGCATCTGCAATTTGTAAAACCCCTATAGCATCATAAGCATTTGCGACACCTTGATCTATAGTGCTTGATTGAGATCTTAAAGAATCAGCAATAGCTAAATTAGCACTATCAACTCCACTTATTGCGCGAACAGCTGCAATATTTTCTAAAGCTTTATCGCTAGCTTTTTGTGCATTATTTAAATAATAATTTTGCTGCATCATAGTTGCATCAGAGATCATCATGGCCTACTCCTTCTCTTTCGGATTTATTTATATTTTATCATTTTTTTGCTATTTTAAAGCTTAAGAAATATAAAAAAACTTGCATTACCAAGATGATTTTAATCACCACTTCACTTGCATTATGGATACTGATAAATTCTTGAGTTTTTGTAGCGTTTTCGCCTAAGTTTTGGAGTTCAATTATGGTATTAGTAAAATAAAAAACAAATATTAAGCTTAAAATCAAAATAAGCAAACTCAGCATAAATTTTGAAAATTTTATTTGAAATTTCATTTCATCTTTTATAAGAGAATAAATTTCATATAAAAAATTAACCACTGAAACAAAAATCAGTAAATATCCCATTTTAATAAAAATTTGCGTCATCATTAAGCCACTTTGAAAATGGCTCAACACTCCTTCTCCTATAAGATTTTGAGGAAAAAAAATTGTTGGTGCAACAACTATTCCTAGTATGAGTTCAACCCCTATGATGGAGGCAAGTAAAAATAAATTAACAGCTTTCAAGAGTTTCTCCTTTTATTTTTTATCATAACGCATATTTGTAAATTTAGCTATAAAAGCACGATTATAACCTTGTTCATCTTTGAAAAAATCAACAATGAAATTATTTTGATATAAAATTTTTTCCAAAATTTCTTTTTGATCATAGCCAAATTCGCAAGCTAAAAATTTAACTTTTTTATCAAGGGAAAAATGTATGATTTCTTCTAGAATTTCATATCCTTTTTCTCCGCCAAATAAAGCCTCTTTGGGTTCTTTTTGCACCCAAATATCTATAGGATATGAATTTTTAATATAGGGTGGATTTGAAAAAATAAAATCATAATTTTCTTTAATTTGCTTAAAATTACAAAGTTTAAAGTCAATCAAGTGATCGACTTTGTGTAATTTAGCATTCTCTAAAGCTAATTCTAAGGCTTTGGGATTGATATCGCAGGCTGTGATTTTTAACCCAAGTTCTTTGGCTAAAACAATGCTTAAAATTCCGCTTCCAAATCCTATTTCTAAAATCCCATTAAAAGTATTTTTTTTGCATAAATTTAAAATTTGAAAAAGTAAAATTTCACTATCGTAGCGAGGGATTAGAACGCCTTTTTTTATCTTAAATTCTAATCCCCAAAAATCCACTTTTTCAAATATATATTCAAAAGGTTCCCCAGATTTAAAACGCCTTATAAGCTCAAAATAAGGTTCATGATCTATTTTTATATCTTGGTTTAAAAATAACCAAGCTTTATCTTTTTTTAGATATTCACAAAGTATAAATACTGCTTCATTTTCATAACCTTTTAAGCTAGATTTAGCTTCTATAAGAGCATTTTTTATAGTCAAGAAAGAGCCTTGATTCTATCACTAATACTTGGATGGCTGAGATAAAAAAATGTATATATTTTACTTGTTTTGATAAAAGCTTTATTTTCTCTTGCTAGAGCTATCAATGCATTTTTCATATCTTCTTTGCTTGTAACTTTAGCTCCGTGTTGATCAGCTGCAAATTCATTTTTTCTACTTAAGGCATTAAGCATAGGAGAGATTAAAAAGCTAAAAATATTTGCCAAGATAAATAAAAGAGCAAACACGCCACCATTTACTCCTTCTAGATGACTTTCTAAGTAAACAAATTCAGGTAAATTTGCAAAAACAAAAAAAAGTAAAAACATAGTTATAGCGCCGTTAAATAAAGCTTTGATAATATCCTTATGAACAAAATGTCCAAGCTCGTGTCCTAAAACAGCTAAAAGTTCTCTTTCATTTAAGGCTTTTAATAATGTATCAAAAAGCACCACTCTTTTGCTTTTAAAAAGTCCACCAAAATAAGCATTTAAACGCTTATCTCTTTTGCTTGCATCAATAACATAAACCCCATTTGCACTAAATCCGCATTGTTTCATTAAAGAGCTGATTTTTTTCAGCAAATTTTCATCGTTTAGTTTTTCCATTTTATTAAAAATAGGTGCTATCAAGGTAGGGTAGATGAGATTTATAATCACTATAATGCAAAAGGCAAAAATAAAGGCCGCAATCCACCAAAAAGTTCCAAAAAAATCATAACAAAAAAGCAAAGCATAAAGGATTAAAAATCCAAATATTAAAGTTAAAATAAGACTTTTCATAGTGTCTTTGATAAAAAGTTTTACAGTCATATTTGAAAAACCATGGGCTTTATCTTTGATAAAACTTTCATAAATACTTAAAGGTAGATTTAAAATACTTGTGATTATTAAAAAAGATAATAAAAATAAAGTATTTTCAAAACGAGTGTTGCTTGAGATAAGCAATTCTTTAAGATATAAAAATCCAAAACCTATCCATGCAATATTGATGATTAAATTATAAAAATTGGAAAATAGTTTAAATTTTTCATTTTCGATGGCAATATCTGCTGCATTTTGATAGTCTTTTTCGCTTAAAATTTGAGCTTGTTTGTCTTTTTCTCTTTCTAAGAAACGAATTTGAGCATAGGAAATCCAAGATAAAAGTGCTATGTAAAGACATAAAATTGCAATTAAAGTCATTATTTTTCCTTGATTGGTTTTTTGTGAATTCTAGCTTAAAATAATGAAATAAAGTTAATAGTTTAAAATCTAAAATAATATTCTTTTCAACTAAGTTGATGTATATTTATAAAAAAGGATTAAAGAATGTTTTTTAAGAAAAAGATTTCACAAAAGCAAAAAGAAAAGCCTAAAATTCCGATCAATGATGTGATTTTAGATGACAGGCTTTGTAAGTTTAAAAATAAAGTGCAAAAGATAAGTAAAGATGAGGCTTCAGCAAGTCTGCTTGCTAGACAATTAAGCAGACTTATCAGAGCTAATAAATTTTAATTTTGACATTTTTTCTTAGGACGAAAAACCTTAATAACTTCATCATTTGCTTCTATATAAGCACCTTCTATCAAATCGATACAGTAAGGTATAGCTGGAAAAACAGGCTCTAGGCATTCTTTTATAGCCTTAGGATTTCCTGGTAGATTAATGATAAAAGATTTATTGCGAATTCCTGCACTCTGTCTTGAAAGTATAGCTGTTGGGACATATTTTAAACTTTCTAAGCGCATAAGTTCTCCAAAACCTGGCATCATTTTATCACACACGGCTTCCGTGGCTTCTGGGGTTACATCACGAAGTGCTGGACCTGTACCTCCGCTTGTAACAATCAAATCGCATTTTTTTTCATCTGCTAGATAAAGTAATTTTTTAATGATTAAATCATAATCATCAGGGATTAATTCTTTATGATAAATAATATCATTTTTTATATATGAATTTAACACTCTTTCAATTTCAGCAGTGGCTTTATCTTCGTATATACCACTACTTGCTCTATCGCTTAGGGTTAAAATTCCTATGTTTATTGTATCCATTGTTTCTCCTTAATAAATTTTTATAACCATCCTTTTTTCTTGAAAACAACCAAAGGTAAAATGATAGAAATTACCATCACGCCAAGCACTATGGGATAAGCATAGTGAAGTTCAAGTTCGGGCATGAATTTAAAATTCATACCATAAACAGTTCCTATTAAAGTAGGTGGCATCATGGCAACAGTTGCAACGGTAAAAATTTTAATGATTTTATTTTGTTCTATATTGATTTGGCTGGCTAAAATGGTTTGGATATTATCTAAGATATTAAGTTGCGAAACGCTAAATTCAACCAAAGAATTTAAGTCTTTTAAAACTATAGTGAGATTTTGTTTTATGTCTTTATCGATTTTATCGCTTTTTAACAAAGAAGTCATAGCGCGACGCTTATCAAATAAAGAATCTCTTACGCGCATATTAAGCTCTTGCAAACTTGAAATATCCTTTAGCATTTCATCATAACTATATTCATCTTTTTTTTCTAAAACACTTGTTCTTAAGCGTCTTGCTTCTTTATCTATCCATTCTAGTAAATCCGCATCTTTTTCAACGCGCACTTCAAACATTTTATCAATAATATCAAAACCATCTTCAAAATTCTTCGGACTAGCTAAAATCCTTGCTTGAATTTCTTCAAAAGTGCTAAATTCGTTATATCTTATAGTAAATAAGATATTTTTAGCTGTAGCAAAAGTAACAATTTCTGTGCGAAGCTTGATTAAATTCCTATCTTCTTCATCGCTTTTAAGATCTCTTACTAAAAAATGAGCATTGATGGTTATTGTCGCATTATCTTCCCAATATTTTGCGCTAAGCTCTATTTCTTCCCTTTCTTCTTTTGTAGGAAACTCAAGATTAAATTCACTTGATATAAAAGCAATTTCTGCTGCACTTGGATGAAGTAAATCAATCCATAAAATATTTTGTGGTAGTTCTTGACTATCGAGATTAAAATTGATTCTTTGAACTAAAGCATTTTGAGTTTTGATATAAATATAAAGCATGATCGCTCCTTGTTTATGACTTTAAAATTATAACCTTGTTTGCTTAAAAATTAACTTGTTTCTAAAATGTTTCTAAAACTCATTAAATTTCCAAAATATTTTTTGAAAGGAAAAAAATGAGTAAGAAATTTTTCTTAAGTTTAGGTCTTGTTGCTTTATTGTTTTCAAATTCACAAGCTATTGATGAGAATTTGATTAAAGCTGCGCAAGCAGAAGGTGGGGTAAATTCTTTAGCTATGCCTGATACTTGGGCAAATTGGAAGGATACTTGGGCAGATCTTAAAAATCTTTATGGCATAGAACATAGTGATACAGATATGAGTTCAGCTCAAGAAATTGCTAAATTTAAAGCCGAAAAGAAAAATGCAAGCGGTGATATAGGGGATGTAGGAGCTTCTTTTGGAGAGATAGCGGTTAAACAAGGAGTAGCTCAGCCTTTTAAGACAAGCTACTGGGATCAAATTCCAACTTGGGCTAAAGATAAAGATGGAAATTGGCTTTTAGCTTATACAGGAACCATAGCTTTTATAGTCAATAAAGATGTAGTAAAAGATATACCTAAAACTTGGCAAGATTTGCTTAAGGGAAATTATAAAATTACCGTGGGTGATGTAAGTGTAGCAGCTCAAGCTGTGAGTGCAGTTTTGGCAGCTAATTATGCCTTAGGTGGGGATGAAAAAGATTTAAGTCCTGCTTTAGCTTTTTTTAATACTTTAGCCAAACAAGGAAGACTTGTAAATAATGATGTAAGTATAGCCAATCTTGAAAAAGGTGAAGTTGAAGTGGGTTTAGTTTGGGATTTTAATGGTTTAGGCTATAGAGATAAAGTGGGCAAAGATCGTTATGAAGTTTTAATCCCTGCTGATGGTAGTGTTATTTCGGGTTATACAACTATTATCAATAAATACGCAAAACATCCAAACGCAGCTAAATTAGCTCGTGAATTTATACTTTCTGATAAAGGACAAATCAATCTAGCAAAAGGTTATGCAAGGCCAATAAGAATTGATCATATTACCTTGCCAGATGATATAAAAGCTAAACTTTTACCAAGTGAGCAATACAAAAATGCAAGAGCAATCAAAGATCAAAAAGCTTGGGAAAAAAGCGCTAAAGAATTGCCACAACTTTGGCAAGAAAAAGTTATAGTGGATATGAAATAAAGGAGATTGGATGAAAAAGGTTATTTTAACAAGTGCTATGCTTTGCAGTGTTTTATTTGGAATTCAAGAGCATGAGGCCAATTTAGCAGGGCATATTATCATAGATTCTAAAAGTACAGTAAAACCTCCTAAGGATGCTCCTGATTTTTTTAAAACTTATGGGAAATTTGCAAATATCACTAGAGAAGAAAAAATTGGAACTTTTAAATCTAAGGGAAACAGGGAAACAGATTTTTATTTACCTTTTAAAAATCAACCTATACAAGGACATAGTGGGATAAAATATATTCCAAAAAAAGATGTTTTTTGGGTGATTAGTGATAATGGCTTGGGTAAAAAGTATAATTCTTATGATGCTATGCTTTATGCTCACGAGTTTAAATTTGATTTTAAAAACTCAAAATACGAACTTTTAAAAACAGTTTTTTTTAAAGATAGTGATAAAAAATACCCTTATCCTATAACCACCGAAACAACCAAAGAAAGGTATTTAAGTGGGGCTGATTTTGATACTGAGAGTATACAGCTTATCAATGATGAATTTTATATAGGTGATGAATTTGGTCCTTATTTGCTTCATTTTGATAAGAATGGGAATTTAAAAGAAGTTTTTGATGTGTATGTGGAAGGTAAAAAACTTATTTCTCCTGATAATCCAAATTTAAAATTTAGCGATAAGCCTGATGGAGAAAATGAGAAATTTAATATCAAGCGTTCTAAAGGCTTTGAAGCTATGGCAAGCTCTAAAGATGGTTCTAAACTTTATTTGCTTTTAGAAGGAAGCATTTACAATAACAACGCTTATGAGAATGAAAAAGGTAAAGAATATCTAAGAATCATAGAATTTGATGTAAAAAATAAAAAATTCACCGGAAAAACTTATAAATATTTCTTAGAAGATAAAAGCCATTCCATAGGTGATTTTAATATGATAGATGATAAATACGGCATCATCATAGAAAGAGATCAAAAAGAAGGCACTAAAGATAAGGCTTGCAAAGAAGGTGAAGATACTAAGCATTGTTTTAATAATGTAGCCCAATTTAAAAGAATTTACAAGGTTAAATTAGATGATAAAACCCATGAAGCTCAAAAAATTTCTTATATAGATCTTTTAAATATCAAGGATAAAAATAAAATTTCTAAAAAGCCTTTGATAAATGATAAATTTGTTTTTCCTTTTGAAACCATAGAAGGTGTGGATATAGTAGATGACTCTCATATAGTCGTAGAAAACGACAATAACTTTCCTTATTCTTCAAGCAGAGAACCTAATAAAACTGATGATAATGAATTTATTTTACTTGAAGTAAAAGATTTTTTAAAGAGTAAATGATGTCCAAAGTTATTTTAGTTGTGCTTGATGGCTTAAATTGTAAAAGCGCTAGTATAAATATGGGATATTTAAATGCGCTTTGCAAAGAGAATTTAGGCAAATTTTATTCTTTAGAATGCGAACTTCCTAGTATGTCTCGTCCTTTATACGAGTGCTTATTAACAGGCATAAAGCCTGTTTTAAGTGGGATAATTAATAATAAATTGAGTTTTTCAAAACAAACAAGCATTTTTGACCTTTGCAAAGAGCAAGGCTTAAAAGCTGGAGGCGCAGCTTATCATTGGGTTTTTGAGCTTTATAATAAAAAAGAATTTATTCCTTCTTTACATCGCCATATTGAAGATGAAAATTTAACTTTACCTTATGGACATTTTTATTATGAAGATGATTATTTAGATTCTCATTTATTTGCAGATGGGGAGCATTTAAGAAACAAATATAATCTAGATTTTACTCTTATACATTCTATGAATATAGATGATACAGGACATAAATTTGGCTCACACTCTATCGAGTATGCTAATAAAACCAAAAAAGTTGATATTTTGATTTCTGAGTATTTGCCTACTTGGTTAGAACAAGGTATTAATGTAATCATCACAAGCGATCATGGTATGACAGAGGGTAAAAGTCATGGAGGCTTAAGCGAAGATGAAATTTTAGTGCCTTTTTTCACTTTTGGTAATGCTTTTTCGTATGAAAATGCCAAGATAAAACAGGATGAAATTTGTGGCAGTATCTGTGAAATTTTAGGACTTAAACACGATAAGAGATATAATGATGAAATTTTAAAGGCCAGAAAATGAAAGAAAAATTTCTAGCCTTTTTAAGTATTTTACCTTTTTTTATAGTTTTTACTTTTTTTATGATAGCACCTTTGATTTGGATTGTTTTTAATGCTTTTTATGTAGAAGAGGATGAAATTTATTCTTTAGCCAATTTTATACATATTTTTGAGTCCAAATTCTATCTACAAAGCATTATAAATTCTTTACAAATCAGTTTTATTTCTAGTATTTTTGGACTTTTAATAGGGCTTTTGGCGAGCTATTCTTTATTTATTTTAGCTCCATCAAAAATATGTAAATTTCTTTTTTCTTTAAATACCATGATAAGTAATTTTTCAGGAGTTCCTTTAGCTTTTGCTTTCATTATAGTTCTTGGAAGCAATGGTGTAGTTAATGTGTTTTTGAAAAATTTAGGCATAGAGCCTTTTGTTAGTGTTTATGCTAATTTCGGGGTAAATATTGTTTATGTGTATTTTCAAATTCCTTTGGCAATCTTGCTTTTGCTTCCAGCTTTTAAAAGTCTTGAAAATTCACATTTAAATGCTTGTAAAATGTTAGGTGGAGGCAATTTTTTATATTGGTTAAAAATAGCTTTGCCTTTGCTCGCTCCTGCTTTGTTTGGTGTTTTTGTGATTTTATTTGCCAATGCTTTTGGAGCTTATGCGACTATTTATGCTTTAAGTTCGGGAAATTTTAATGTCGCTCCTGTAAGAATCGCTGCTTTAATCGCAGGCGATATCAATCTTGATCCTTATATGGCTAGTGCTTTAAGCATCATTATAACTATTATCATGCTTGTTGTTACCTTTATAGCCAATTTCCTTTCTAAAAAATATAATTTTAAGGTGCTTTAAATGAATGAAAATTTGAGTTTAAAAGCTAAAATTTATCATTATGCAGTTTTGTTTTTGGTTTTTTTATTTTTAGCTTTGCCTTTAATGGCTACTTTTTTATATTCTATTTCCACTTCTTGGGGTGTAAGTGTTTTGCCTGATGATCTTACGCTTAAATGGTATCAAGAACTCTTTCATGATGAAAGATTTTTACTTGCTCTTTGGCATTCTTTGCTTGTTTGTGTGGGCAGTATTTTACTTTCTGTGATTCTTGTTTTCCCTTTGGTTTTTGTGCTAAATTATTATTTTTTAAAATTAAAAGCCTTTGTAAATATACTTATTATCATGCCTTTTGCTGTACCTCCTATAGTTAGCTGCGTAGGGCTTTTGCAACTTTATGCTGACAATATAGGAGGCACAGCTTGGATACTCATTTTTACTTATTTTACTATAGCTTTGCCTTTTATATATAGGGCTTTAGATAATGCTATATCTAATGTCAATTTAAATGAACTCATCGCATCTAATGCTATGCTTGGAGGTTCTTTAATGGGAGCGATTTTTAAACTTGTCTTGCCTAATTTAAGAAATGGAATTTTGGTGGCAGTTTTTTTAAGTTTTTCTTTTTTAATAGGCGAATTTTTATACGCAAATATTCTTGTAGGAAGTGCTTATGAGACTTTGCAAGTTTATCTTTATAATATCAAAAATCAAAGTGGGCATTATTCTAGTGCTTTGGTAATAGTTTATTTTGTATTAATTTTTATAACAACTTTTATAGCTAGTTTGATTAAGGAGTGAAAAATGGCTTATTTAAAGATTAAAAATTTTAAAAAAGCTTATGGGGATAAAATTATTTTTGAAGATATTAATTTTAGTGCTAAAAAGGGTGAGTTTATAACCCTTTTAGGCCCAAGTGGCTGTGGAAAATCCACTCTTTTAAGGTGTATAGCAGGGCTTAGCCAAATTAATGGAGGAAAAATTTCTTTAAATGATAAAGATCTTACTAAATTAAGTCCTCAAAAAAGAAATATAGGTATGGTTTTTCAAAATTACGCTCTTTTTCCAAATCTTAACGTTTTTGAAAATGTAGCTTTTGGCTTAAAGATCAAAAAAATGGATAAAAAGGACATAGAAAAAAGAGTGAAAAAAATGTTAAAACTCGTCGAGCTTGAAGAATACGCTAAAACTTATCCACATAAGCTTTCAGGTGGACAAATGCAAAGAGTGGCTTTAGCAAGATCTTTGGTGACTAAACCTGATTTACTTTTACTTGATGAGCCTTTATCGGCACTTGATGCTAAAATTCGTAAGCATTTAAGGGTGCAAATTAAAGAAATTCAAAAAGAACTTGAACTCACCACTATTTTTGTAACGCACGATCAAGAAGAAGCTTTAGAATTATCCGATAGGATTATTTTAATGAATGAGGGTAAAATCATACAAAATTCCAACGCAAACAATCTTTATCTTTTGCCAGAATCTCATTTTGTGGCTAGCTTTATAGGAAATTACAATATTTTAAGCCCTAAAGAGCTTGATAGCTTGGGTTTAAAACACGATTTTAAAAAAGATATAGCCTTGCGTCCTGAAACCATAGAAATTTCTAACGAAGGCTTAGAGGCTAAGATCAAAGAAAAATCATTGCTAGGCAATATCATACGCTATAGGGTTAGAGTGCAAGAAATTGAATTTAAGGTAGATACTTTAAATTTTAGCACTCATAGTACTTATGAAGCAGGTGATAAAATCGCTTTAAAATTCAATCTTTCTTTAGCAAAAGAGTTAAAATGAAGCTTGTTTTATTTGATTTAGATGATACTTTAATACAAGGCGATAGTGCTAAACTTTGGCTTAAATTTTGTGTTGAAAAAGGTTTTTTACCTCAAGAATATTTAGAAAAAATCGTTTTTTATCAAAAACAATATCAAGAAAAAAAGCTTGATATGGATGAATTTATGACTTTTTTTCTTCAAAGTGTTAAGGGTAAAAATGAAGATAGAATTTCATCTTTAGTAGATGAATTTATAAAAATTTATATAAAACCTTATGAAAAAGCTAAAGAACTTATAATCAAATATCAAGATCAAAGGTGTATTATAATTTCAGCTACGGCTGAATTTTTAGTTAGAAAAATCGCCTCTTTTTTGGGAGTGAGAGAAAGCATAGCCATAAAATGCGAGCGTGTGGGCGATAAATTTAGTGGAAAAGCTTACGGGGTTTATAGCTTTAAAGAAGGCAAGGTTTTAAGACTTAAAGAGTATTTGGGTAAAGATTATGAAAAATGGATGAAAGATTCTTATTTTTTTAGTGATTCTATCAATGATTTACCTTTACTAGAGTCTGTTAGCAAAGCCTTTGTATGTAATGGTGATGAAAAAATTTTAAAAATTGCAAAAGAGAGAAAATATGAAATTTTAACTTTTTAAGCTATAAGCGTGAAAATTCACGCTTATTCTAATTCATATTTTTTAATTAAAGTATCATAAAATCCATCAGTTTTTGCTTCATCTATGCCTTTGTTAAATATTTCAATAATATCTTTTTGTTTATTTTTATCAAAAGCAAAACTAAAGCCTTCTCCTCCATCTGTTTCTTGGTAGAAACTTACCAATTCTGGATTTTCAGCTAAAAAACCTTTAGCAGTATCTTGATCAGCTACAATAGCATCGATTTTGTTGTTTTTTAGTGCTAAAACAGCTATGTTTAAATCTTTATTGCTTTGTACTTGTGCATTTTTGATAGCTTTTGCAGTATTTTCTTGTAAAGTTCCTAGTTGAACTCCTATTTTTTTACCTTCTAAATCATTTTTCGTTTGAAGAGAGTCGTTGTTTTTTAGCTTAAGATAAAGATTTTTACTCATATAGTAAGGTTTGGTAAAATCAACACTTTGTCTTCTTTCATCAGTTGCACTCATAGCTGAGGCAATCATATCGATTTTGCCAGCTTTTAAAGCAGGAATCAATCCATCGAAATTGGTTTCAACCCAAACAATTTTAATACCATTTTTTTTGGCAATCTCTTCAACCAAATCAGTATCAAAACCTGTAAGTTTTGAGTTTTCTTTATAATTAAAAGGTTTATAATTTGGAGCAGTTCCAACCTTTAATTCTACACTTGCATTTGATTCTTTATTTTTAGAATCACTACAAGCACCTAAAAATAAACCAACTAAAGCAACTAGGGCAATGCTTAATATTTTTTTCATTTTTTTCCTTTGATATAAAATGTTTTAAAATTATACTTATTTTAAATTTATATTTAATTAAGTCTGGATCAATTTTTAGAAAAGTTATATTAATGTTGTGCTTTTAGATAATATTTAAATAATTATAAAAGTATTTTTTTAATATTTAAAATAAAATTTTATTTAAGAATATATTAATATAAAATTTGTTAAATTTTCATTAAATTTAAATATTGAAAAATAAAATATCAAATTAATATTTTATTTTATAATCAACTCAGGACATACGGGATAGTGTTGCAAATAATCAATTTGCGATAAATCAAAGGGATTTTATTTTAGTGAGAAATGAGATGAAAAAATATTTTAATATTTTTAAAATTTTTACAAATAAGACAAATGCAAAATTTGGATTGGGCGTTTGTAGTGTGGTTTTATCTTCTTCGGTTTGTTTTGCGGCGGTTCAGGCTACAAGCAAGGATGGAAAAATTTTTTATATTTCTGAACATTCTTTTAAGGATAATCAAGTTTATGATTCTCAAGCAGAAATTTTTAAAAAAATTAATGGAAAAAATTTCTATGCTTCTAAGTCAAAATATCCTATATCAAATTTAACTATGATTTATAATAACCCTAAATCTGGAAATAAAAATTTATCCAAGCTTGAAATTTTAACTCCGGATACTTCAAAAGAAGAGATCATAACAGCTTTTAGCACTTTAGGAACCGTATCTTCAGATACTCAAGCCGTTCCTAGTTCTTTTATACCTTTTATTGTAACAGCTTATGCTCAAAATACAAATGCAACAAATAATAAACTTATATTAGAAAATGGAGAATTATCTTCTGTGTATTTTTGCAAACCAAGCATAGGGGATTGTGGAGTGCCTAATAATTCTCAAAAAGGCGATCGTTTTAAGTATTTAATTACTGCAGCGTTTACTGACAGGGGGGGGGGATTTAACAATCAAACCATTTTAAAAGAAAACTCCTATATCAATATGGGTGTAGAAAATATCTACACCTTGCCCTTAAATGGAGCTCCTTATATTTCAGGATCTGTAGCTTTTGATGGTGAAGCTAAGGACAATAAATTAATCTTAGAGTCAAATACAAAAATTGACCTTCATAATTCCCAGTATTTTTCAGATGAAGAAGGTAAGGATATTTATGATGAAAGAATTACTCGTTTAATGGGAGCTTTTGGCATAAATTCTAATTTACAAAACAATAAAGTTCTTATCGATTCAGCTAATATCGTCCTTCATGGGCCAGATGGTGAGTATACAGCTCGTTCAACCTTTGAAATTTTGGGTGCTTTAGCTGATGTAAATAATCTTAAAAAATACAATGTAAGTAAAAATTCTGTAATAATTAAAAATTTAAATTTAGATTTAATGGTAAATTCGCAAAATAAAATAACTTTTTATGATGCTGTTTTATTTGGAGAAATTTACGGTGGAAGAACATTACAGGGTAATGCAGAGAAAAATTCTATAGAAATTTATCATTTTAACTCATTAGATCATCTTAATAAAAACATTAAAACACATGCATCGTTAAACCTCTATGGTGGGTATTCTAACGATGGTGAAGCTAATGGAAATAAAATTGTATTTCGCCTTAAAAAACCTTTAAAAATCAGTGATAATTTTTATGGAAAAAATTATTACAATCTTTACGGAGGTTTTGCTACAGAGGGTGCGAATTTTAATGTTATTGATATACAAAATGATTTAACCTATGAAAAAGTTCCACAAAATTATTCTGATAAATTTACTGTATATGCGGCAAGAACTTTAAGCGGAAAAGCAAATAATAATACCTTAAGTATAAAAGATTCTGTTATTTCATTGCCTTTATATGCTTTTATTACAAGTGAAACTACGCTAGATGGTATAGACTATATCGCTGATGAATCAAACAATAATGAAGTAAATTTTGAAAATATTAAATCATCTAAAAATTTAAGTTTGATGATCAATGCTAAAAATGTTTCAAATAATAAAATAAATTATAATCTCATTCAGAGTTTAACCGAAGCGAGTTCTTTAGGAAAGGGCTCAAAAATTATTTTAAAAGCAACTCAAAATGCAAACAACAACCTTATAAAGCTTAAAGATTGTTCTTCGGCTGCCGTGGAAAGTTCGTGCATCATAAAAGCAGATAAAGAAAGTGCTTTTAATAAAATCATCATCAACAACACAGCTTTTAGCACTGCCTCAGATAAAAGACAAGGTTATGTGGGGTTGATAGCTGGAGTGTCTGCAAATTCTCATGATAATATCATGGAGCTTGTTAATTTAAACATAGATGAGTATAAAAATCAAGATGCTATATTTTTAGCTCCATCTGGAACTTCGGATATTTCAAATTTTAAATCTTATAACAATACTTTATATTTAGGCGGAGAGTTAAATTTCTTTAAAGATGTAAATATTGATTTGCTTTCTGGTTCTGTTTTTCATGAAGTAAATAAAAAAGGTAAAATAATCACTCAAATTCTACCGCATCAAGAAGATTTTTCTAAAAACAATCGTTTGATTATAGATACTCAAGATATCAAATCAGAAGTGGTAAATAACTTTGAAAATTTTACTTTTATTTTGCCAAATAAAATAAAAAATCCTATCTTAACTATAGAAAAACTTATCAATCTTCCTACAAATGGAAGTATGGAAATTCTTACTAAAAATAAACCAATAAAAGGAAAATATATTCTCATACAAAGTGATGTTGGAATTTATGATGGTGACAATAGATTGTTAAATCAACAAGAATTAGAAAATTTGTTAGAAAAAATGAAAAATAATAAAAATAAATTTAATTATAACAAGATAGAAAAGTTGGCTAAGAGCACATTGAAAAATGTAAATTTTAGCTTTGAAGTTTCAGATGATGCAAAAATTGTTTATGTAAATATACTTTAAGGAGGGAAATATGAAAAAGATGAGTAAACATATAGTTTTATCATTTGCGGTGAGTTCTTTGCTCTTTTCTCAAGCTTATGCTTTACCACAAGGAGGTAAATTTACTCATGGTACAAGTGGGACTATCCATACCTCCGGAAATACTGTAACAATTACAGGAAAAGGACAAAATCATGTTATCCAATGGGGTGGTGGTTTTAATATAGGACAAAATGAAAGTGTAAATTTTAACGGCAAAAATCAAAACTACCTAAACATTGCTTATCAAAAAGATGCTTCTAAGATAGACGGAGCTTTAAATGGCGGGAATAACAATATCTTTTTGGTTAATCCTATGGGAGTTTTGATCGGCAAAACAGGAACTATAACTGCGGGAAAATTTGTAGCTAGTACAACACCTTTAAATGATGAAAATGTTAAAACTTTTTTAAAGCAAGGAGTTAGTTTTTCTCCGGCATTTGATGTAAGCAAACAAGGAAATATAGTTAATCTTGGAACTATCAATGCAGATAATATTGTTTTAATAGGAAATAAGGTTGAAATAGGAGTAGGTGGTAGAATAAATGGAAAAGATGGAGCTAGCAATGCTAAAGAAGCTCGCCTTGTAGGTAATTATGTTTATGTGAATGTAGGAAAAGAAAATGGAAAAAATACTATAAATGCTAACTCTTTAAAAGGAACAGCCATTAAAGAAGGTTTTTTGCAAAGAGATATGACAAGTTTTGCTGGAGATAATTATCAATTTGGAGATTTTGGTACTATTTTAAAGTCTTCTTACAATGGAAAAGAGAGTCAAAATTTTTATAAAGCCATCACTATTGGTGGTTGGGAAAATGATAAAAATATTCAAGAATGGATTTTATTTTCAAATGGTTGGAATAAAGATGAATTAAATGGAATTTTTAAAGATGATTTAACAACTGTAAGATTGGTTAGTGATATAGATTTTGGATATAAAAATGCAGTGGATCCTGTGGGTGCAAGTAAATATGCCTTTAGTGGAATTTTTGATGGTGGAAATTATACTTTAAAAAATATACTTATCAATGCTCAAAATACAGACAAAGGATGGAATACTGGTATTTTTGGTAAAGTTGAAGGAAAAGATGGTAACAATAAGGCTAAAATTTATAATCTTAATGTCGATGGTTTGAAATTTAGCGGAAAAACAAATTCTGGAGGAGCTTTTGTTGGGCAAAGCTCTAACGCAGATTTTAGTAATATTCATTTAAAAAATATTGGAGATTTAATTTTCTTTGACCCAAATTCCAAAAATGGAACCGGTGGATTTCTTTATGGTGGCGGTTTTGTAGGTTATGCCAAAAGTGGTTCTAGTTTTAATCGTATTAGTTTAGATAATTTTTCTAAAATCGCACTACAGCCAGAGGGTAAATTTAGCAGTGCGTATATTGATATTTACTTAGGTGGTTTTGCTGGTTATTCAGAAGGTAGTAATTTTTCTAATATTTTATTAAACAATATTGGCGGAGTAACGATTTTAGGTTCAGAAACAGGTGGTAATATTTTTGCAGGTGGTTTTGTAGGTTATGCTGGAGATAAATCATATTTTTCTCAAATTGATTTAAAGAATATAGGCAGAATTTATGGTATCGTAGCTGAAGGAAATAAATTTGTTAAACATACTGCTGCAGGTGGTTTTGCTGGGGCTGTAAATGGAACTAATTCTTTTGAAAAAATTTCTTTAATAAATTTTGGAGATATTATTGCGAAAAGAGGATATGTTTGGACTCCTGATGGAATTGCTTCAGATAAGCTTTTTAATGTTGGATCTGGTGGATTTATTGGAATTTTAAATCCTCTGGATAAAGATATACTTTATGTTAGCTTTAAAAATATTTTAATTAATTTTGATCAAAAAATGCAAATTTATGCTAAAGCTGGAGATGGTGTCGGTGGCTGGTTTGGCAATGATTATAATAATTATGAATTTAATGCTGCAGGTGGATTCTTAGGGGGGCTTTTTAATTCTAGAGTTGGAGATGTAAATTTTAATAATATCCAAATGAAATTTGGAAAAGAAACAAAAATAAAAGTTCAAAAATATAGAACTAATAATAAAGAGATGTTCCAAGGTTTATTTATGGGATATTTTGTTAAAGATTGGTGGGATGGAATATTAAAAACAAACAATATTTTCGTATACTATGAAAAAAATTCTCGAGATACTTACGCTGGTTATTATGATGTTAAAGGTAAATTTTTTGGAGAGATTTTCAATGATTCTGCTCTTGCACATGGAAGAGGCTTTGAATTTTATGATTACAATATAAAAAATAAAGTTATTAATGAAGCAATGGTTGGATTTTTAGAGAATCAAGGAGGGGTAGTTAGTAAAGATTATAACAATGGATATGTTTCTTATTATGATGGTAATGCAAAAATTACTCCAGAAGTGCCTGATTTTAAAGATCCTGTATTATCCAAAGACGACTTTGATCCGAAATTGCTTCAAAGAATTTTAGATGATTTGATGAATGGAAAATACACTTATGATTTTGATACCAAAACTTGGACTTACACAGATAGTAAGGGTGTGGTAGGGGAAAATGAAGCTAGTGAGATCACTCAAAGTTTAAATTTCTTAAATGCGTTTAAAGATACCGGAGTAGAACAAGAATTTTTAAAGTTATGGCAAGGTTCGCAAGAACAAAGTTATAAGAATTACGCCAATCTTTATGAAAAATGGACGCAAAAGAAAACTGCTATGGATAAAATCAAAACCGGCGAAGGTTATTTCGCTAGTTTTAAAGAAGAATTACAAAAATACCAAGAAGCCTTAGCTCAACTTGACAAAGAAAATAAAAACTATGAAAAAATCAAAGAATCAGGCTTAGTTAGCGATGAAACATTAAGGGCTATATATGAAAAACTTTTAGAACAAAAAGAAGCTCTTGAAAAGCAGTTTGCGGATCTTAGTGGAAATGAAGGATTTCGCTATAAGCTTGAAAATGAAATTCTAAATTCTCAAGGTTTTTCTATAGAAGGTAAAGATGTAGATGATAAAGCATACACTGGAAATTTTAATTTTAAAGGAAAATTAGCCTTATTGCCAGAAAAACCAAATATATCTATCTATGAGCCAGATAAACAAGGGGGTGAAGATCCAGACAAACCTTCTGTATTGCCGCCTGAAATTCCTGAAAAGGTTGTAGAAGCTCCTATAAAAATTCAAACCGAAGTAGACACAAAAAAAGAAGAAGATGATGATCAAGTGGAAATAGGAGAAGCAGATGCTAGAAGTAGTGGTTTGCGTTGTATTGTAAGTGATAATTTTAAGACAATGAATATTTGTGTAAATGCAAAATAGGAAATAAAAATGAGAAAAATTTTAGTTGTTTTAGTCTTATTGCAAGTATTTTCACATGCTGAAGAGCTAAATAATAATAAAATAAGAGAGCTTATAGAAAGCTCTCCTGAAGCAAATGAACCACAAAATAAAAATTTAAAAAATACATTAAAAAATCAAAAAAGCCCTGTAAATTTTAAAGAGCAAAATACTACAAATATTACAAATTCACAAACTGATCAAAATGAAGCTAAGGTTTTTGTAAGAGAGTATGTTTTGCATATTGATAATAAAGATTTGACATTTAAAAAATTAAGAATTAGCGAAAAAGAAATTCAAGATGCAATAGCTGAATATCGCAACCAAGAGTTAAGCTTACAAAATTTAAAAGATATAACAAACATTATAGCTTATTATTGTCAAGTAAGTGGCTATCCTTCGGCAACTGCTTATATACCACCGCAAGATTTAAGTTCTAACAAAGTGCAAATTAACATAGCTTTTGGAACTTTAGGAAAAGTAATCATTAAAAACAACTCAGGTGTGAGGGATTATGCTTTAGAGAGTAAATTGAACAAAAATCTTAAAGGGAAAGTTATCACAACTAAAAATGTGGAAAATGAAATTTACAAAATCAATGAAATATACGGAATCCAAAC
Source organism: Campylobacter sp. US42a (assembly GCF_004379055.1). NCBI lineage: Bacteria > Pseudomonadati > Campylobacterota > Epsilonproteobacteria > Campylobacterales > Campylobacteraceae > Campylobacter > Campylobacter sp. US42a. The sequence goes on along the minus strand of NZ_RYYK01000003.1, from coordinate 1,146 downwards.
CAATGCTAATTTACAATCAGGTGATGGTTATGGAGAAAGCGATGTTATTATAGAAGTAAACAAAGGTGATAGTGCAACTTTAACTTTATATTCTAACAACTATGGGACTAAAGAAACAGGTCGTTTTAGAGCAGGAATGAGTCAAAGTTTAAACAATATAGCAAGACAAGGGGATAACTTAAATTTTTATCTTCAAGATAGCGATGAAAATCAAATAGATTATGGGATTAATTATAGTACTTTTATAGGAAATTTAAAAATTACTCCATTTGCAACTCAAGGACATTATGTTCTTGGTGGAATTTATAGAAATCTTGGTTTTTATGGGGACTCTATGAATGTTGGAGTAAATTTTTCTTATCCTATGTTTTTATATACCGAGTATTCTTTATATCTTGTTTCGGGTTTTACTCATAAAAAGATTAAAGATTATTATCTTGATGGTTTAGTAAGTAATGAAAAAGCGAGCAATAGTGTAAATTTAGGCATAGAAGGAACTTATAAAGGTTTGGAGAATAATGTCCTAAGTTATACCTTAAATTTTACATATGGCAATGTTGAAAACGATGGTGATTCTTCTGGATTTAATGGAGTAAATTTAGGGAATTTTGGAAAAATGAATTTAAATTTAAGCAACGAATATCAATTCCAAGAACGCTTAACTCACATTTTTCAACTCAATTATCAAAAAGTTATCGGTGGTGCTGTTTTAGATAGTAGTGAATCCGTGTCTTTAGGTGGACCTTATGGTGTGCGTGCTTATTTAGAAGGCGAGGGGAGTGCGGATAATGTTGTTTCTGGCACCTTAGGAATAAGATTTCAAACACCTTTAGAAGGGCTTTACTTGACTCCTTTTTATGATATAGGATATTCTTGGTATGAAAATAAAGAATATCAAAGCGAAAATCATTATTTTATGGATGCAATGGGTATGCAAATACTCTATACAAGAAGTGCTAATTTTTATGTAAAAATGGATGCTGCAAGAGCTGTTCATCGGTTTAAACACGATGGAGAACATCGAGCAAGAGTTTATGTAAGCCTAGGAAAATACTTTTAACTTTGGGGTGATTGGAGAAATTTCTACCCCCCCCCCATTTTTCAACCCACCAAATACTTATATAAATACTTACACAAATATTTATA
>NZ_RYYK01000029.1:0-229 GCF_004379055.1 Campylobacter sp. US42a | reverse complement strand
TCTTCAAATTTCGCCATAGAAATTTTATCTTCTAATTCTTGCTCCAAAATAGGCTCTTCCTTAAGTTTAACCGTAGGCATATCCTCTTGAATTTGAGTCTTTCTAAGCTCTTCTTGTTCTTTTAGAATTTCACTTTGCCTTCTTTGTTCTTCCATGATAGAGTTAACTTCACTGATAGTTTTCTTTGCCAAATCTTCTAAATTCATATTTTTATCAACCACCTTTTAAA